>CBESNZ010000005.1:0-27203 GCA_965531045.1 uncultured Acidimicrobiales bacterium | reverse complement strand
TACGACGGCCCCTCCGACGAGTCGTACCAGGACAACGGGGTCAAGAACGGCGGCGGCCTTGAGCTACGCGTCGTGGCGACAGGCCTCGTGATCGACCAAATCCGCTTCGGATCATCCAGCCCCGAGCTGCCACCCCTCGGTGGCCGACTGCACCACAGCTACCAGCGCCGGTTCGGAGGCTGCATCGACACCAACAACCTCTACACCGACTTCGAGCACGCCTTCGTGCAAGACCCTCGTACCAAGGCTTCGGGCTACACGGTCAGCTGCTGAGACTTGTCCACACCCGGCACGGTGTGACCTTATCCACAGGGATGTCCACACGCTGTGTGGTAATAAGGCGCGCGCTACGCGCGATGTCGACAGGCGCGCCCAGAATGGCCGCCGTATTGCTCAGACGGGGCGATGGTGGCACTCTCAGTAGCTACCCGCACGACAGAAATTTGTGAACCACGTGGATCAATCAGTAGGCGAGGACACATCTTCGACCCCCGACGCGCCCAAACGGGTCGTTGCCATCGTCGGCATGCACCGCAGCGGTACATCCAGCCTGGCCGGCTCGATGCAAACCGCCGGCCTCTTTCTCGGGAAAGCCCACACCTGGAATCGCCACAACCACAAGGGCAACCGGGAGAACCCCGACGTCGTAGAACTCAACGACGCCGTGCTCGCCGACAACGGTGGAGCATGGAACGAACCGGTCGAGCCCGTGATCTGGTCCGAAGAACGGCAGGCCCAGGGCCGTGCCATCCTCAAGTCGTACGCCGATCACGACACCTGGGGCTTCAAGGACCCCCGGAGCCTCCTGACGATCAAGGGCTGGCTGGCGCTCACGCCCATCCACTTCGTGGGCACCTTCCGCCACCCGAACTCGGTGGTCGAGTCGTTGACCGCACGAGACCATGCCCTCGATCCCAGGTTCCCGATGCAACTCTGGAACGAATACAACCGCCGGCTCATCGCGCTGTACGACGCTGAGCCGTTTCCGATCGTCAGCTTCGACCTCCCGGTGGACGACTACCAGATCAAGGTGAACGAGGCCGCGGTGGCCATAGGTCTCCAGCCGATTCCCGCCGACAACCCCTTCTTCACGCCGGACCTCCGCAGCCGGAACGCGGCGAAGATCGTCGACGCCACACCGCTTCCCCCCGACACCGCCGAGCTCTACGCCCGACTCCAAGAGATCGCGCTTTGACCGACGCGCCTCCCCCGCCACCGCCGCCGACGCCGAGGACCGATCGGCCCCCGCCGCCACCGCCGCTCTCGGCGCGTGCCGACCCCGCACCTCTCGACCCAGCCGCTCCCGATGCCGCACTTCCCGCACAGGACGAACCACCACAAACCGAACGCGAGCGACGCGACGCCGCTCGTCCACCACGGGTACCCGTCAAGGTATTTGCCCCCGAAATGCCGATGGTCAACAGTGCAACCCCAGCGGCACCGGTCACCCCGGGCGTTCCGCAGATTTCGTACGTCGTGGTGGTGTACAAAATGGCCCAGCAGGCACTCCGCACCGTGCAATCGCTCATGGCCGACTACCAACGAGGCGTCTCGCCGGACGACTTCGAGGTCATCGTGGTCGAAAATGAATCCGACTCGATGGTGGACCCGAACCAGATGCTGGCCCTCGGTCCCAACATCCGATACTTCCCGCGCGCCGAGATCGAGCCGACGCCCATTCACGCCGCGAACTTCGGTGCGTCCAAGGCTCGGGCCCCGATGATCGGCATGGTGATCGATGGGGCCCGCATGATGACGCCCGGCGTCACCAGCTACATCCTCGCCGCCCGGCGGTTCGGACCCGACACGGTGGTTGCGGTGCCGGGCTATCACCTCGGCGAGGTCCTGCAACAAGAAGCTGCAGCGCAGGGTTACGACGAAGCGGCCGAGGCCGAGCTGCTGGCCGGCATCTCGTGGCCCGACGACGGCTATCGGCTGTTCGAGATCAGCACGCAGTCCGGCACCAGCGTCCGCGGTCCGTTCCTGCCCATGCAGGAGAGCAACTGCTTCGCTGTTCCTACGCACATCTGGAACGACCTGGGCGGCTACGACACAGCGTTTCGGGGGCATGGTGGCGGACTGTGCAACCTCGACCTCTACTACCGAGTCGTCGAAGACCCACGCACACAACTCGTCACCCTCCCCGGCGAGGGGACATTTCACCAGTTCCACGGTGGCGCCACCACCGGCGGCACCGTCGAAGCCGAACGCCAATCGCACCTCGACGACTTCATCGACGAGTACATCGCCATCCGAGGATTCCGCTCCCGCCCCCCGGCCAAACGCACGATCTTTCTCGGCACGGTGCCCGAATCTGCGCAACCATTCATCAAGCACTCCGCCGAATTCACGCTTCGCAACAACCCCCAGCCCCACGGCTGATCCAGGAGATCCCATGATCTACATGTCGCCAGCAATGGCCCGCTTCGTACCTCGCAAGATGGTCATGAGCACGTGGGTCGATCACATCCCGTTCGCCTACGACATCGTCGAGGCGGTCAAACCCGAAATCCTCGTCGAACTCGGCAGCCACCAGGGCATGTCCTTTTTCGCCTTCAGCCAATCGATGCAGGAGAACAATGTCGACGGCAGCTGCTATGCGATCGACACGTGGGCCGGCGACGAGCACACCGGCGCCTACGGCGACGAGGTACACGACGCAGTACGGGACCACCTCCGCCAGGAGTACTGGGGATTCACCTACATGATGCGGATGCTGTTCAACGAGGCCGCCGCCCACTTCACCGACGAGACCATCGACCTGTGCCACATCGACGGACTGCACACCTACGACGCGGTGTCCGAGGACATGGCCACCTGGTACCCCAAGGTGAAGCCCGGCGGCATCATCTTGTTCCACGATGTGCAAGCCCGCATGGAAGGGTACGGAACCTGGAAGTTCTGGGAGGAGACCGCAGCGAGTCACCCCGACACATTCACGTTCAACCACGGGTTCGGCTTGGGTGTGCTGCGCAAGCCCGGCGGCGACCGCAGCAACGACGCCCCACTGGTGAAGGCGCTGTTCGAATCCAGCGACCGGGGCAAAGCCGACCTGCGAGAGTTCTACGTGAACCTCAGCCGGTACGTTCTGTTGCGTCGCAAAGAGAAGTTCCCACCCAAGAACGCCAAGTAGCAAGTAGTCAGCCGCTGATTGCCCGACCATGACCTCCAAACCCAACATCTTGTTGCTGATGACCGATCAGCAACGAGCCGACTCCTTGGGTTCTGTCAGCCCGTGGGCGAGCACGCCGAACATCGACCGCATCGCCGCCGAAGGCGTTCGCTTCGACTCGGCGGTCACCAACTCACCGGTATGCATGCCGGCCCGCCTCGCACTGGCGCTGGGTCAATACCCCCACAATTTTGGGCTGTGGCGCAACGGCCGCTTCAGCATTTCCGAGGGTCGACGCATCTGGGTGAACGACGTCCGCGATGCCGGCTACCACACCGCACTCATCGGCAAACACCATTTGGAGGGCGGCCGGCCCATCACTCACGTGCGCGAACGCGAGCCCTATCTGCACCGGCTCGGCTTCGACTATGTGCACGAGGTCCTCGACGCCCGCGGCTCTGCCAACACCGAGAGCTATCTCACCGACAAGTGGAAGGAGGCGGGCGTCTACCAGGCGACGGTCGACGACACCGCCCACCGATGGCAAAACAACGGGTGCGCCGTCTACCCGTCGCCGCTGCCGCTCGAGTTGTACTACGACACCTACGTCGGCCAACAGGCCAAAGCCCACATCGCCGGCCTACCGGCGAATCAACCGTGGTTCTGCAAGGTCAGCTTTCCCGGCCCCCACGAACCCTGGGATACGCCCGAGCCCTATGCCAGCCAGTTCGACCCCGCCGACATGGCCCCGTCGTTGCCCCAATCCGATCTCGGCGACGCTCCCCCCTCATCGCTCAACGGGTGGTTCGAACGCTCGCCTTACATCACTCGCTATGGCCACTCGGTCATGCGCGCCAACTACGCGGCGGGCGTGAAGCTGATCGACGATCAGATCGGCGAGATCCTCGACGAGGTCGAACGCCGAGGCGAGATGGACAACACGGTCATCATCGTCACCTCCGATCACGGTGAGATGAACGGCGACCATCGCCTGGTGTACAAGAACAACTTCCTCGATGGCGCGCTGCTGATTCCGCTCGTGCTGCGCGCTCCCGACGTGGCCCAACCCGGGTCCAGCAGCGAAGCACTCGTCGAGCTGCTCGATGTCGGCAAGACCATCGCCGACTACGCCGGCGCCAAACTGACCACGCGCCACTTCGGCATCAGCTTGCGAGACATCGTCGATGGCACTCGAGAAAACACCCGGGGCTTCGTCATCAGCCAGTACCGGGGCGAAACGATGATCATGACCAGCCGCTACAAGCTGATGGTGAACGAGGTCGGAGAAAATTCGGTGCTCTTCGACCGCCTCCACGACCCCGACGAACAGCGCAATCTCATCGGACGGCCCGGCGGCGACGAGCCGGCTGCCCGGTTGCGTTCTCACCTCGTCGGTTTCTTCATCCGGCGACGCAGCGAGTTCGCCGACAGCAGTCCCCGGCCAGCTCGGAACCAGGCGAATGGCTGAGCTGCGCGACCATCCGCGCCCCTTGATACACCTCGGCTACCCGAAGGCGTTGTCGTCCTGGATGCAAAAGCACCTCTTCCAGCCGCCGCAGGGTTACATCACGGCGCTCGATCCGCTGCACACCAAACTCAACCTCATCTCCACCCCACCGTTCGGCTACGACGAGTCTGCCGTCCGGGCCGTGATGGACGACAGGCTGGCGTCGAGCGACGACTCCCTCGTCCCGGTGATCACCTCAGAGTCGCTCATCGGCAATCCCGCCACCGGCGGCGCCGACGCCGAACTCTTGGCGCGCCGGTTGCACGATCTCGCTCCGGATGCCACCGTGCTCGTTGTCGTGCGCGAGCAACGCGCCATGATTCGGTCCCTCTACAAGACCCTGGTGGGGTTTCTGGGGTTCCCGCATGCCATCGACCGGTTACTCGAGCCACGCGACCGGTTCGCCGTGCCGCAGTTCTCCACCGACTTCCTCCAATACGACCAAGCGGTAGCGATGTACCAGCGCATCTGGGGGGCCGATCGCGTCGTCGTATTGCCCTACGAGCTGTTCAACGCCGATGCCGAGGCTTTCCTCACGGCCATCACCGCCAAAACCGGAGCGGTCAGTACGACGAAACCGCCGAGTGATCAGGTCGTCAACGCCGGCTCGCGCATCCTCGACATCCAACGCGAGCGCATCGGCAACATGGTCCTCGAAGGAGGTCCCTTCAACTACCTCGGGCTGCGCGAACCGACCAACGCCCGTATGACCGCTCGACTCAAGCGCATCAATCAGCCACGCGACGACAACGCGCTCAATCGGCGGCTCGAGCAACGCTTTGCCCGGCGGGTCGACCAGCTCACCGCGGGCGTGTTCGCCACGGGAAACGCAGTGCTGCAACAGCAGTGCGTGCAGTCGGTCGCCGGCATCGATCTGGCGGCGTACGGCTACGACATGTCGTAGGGCGCCACGGCCGGCGTCGCTACACGACGGTGAATGGAAGCCGGCGCTTGGCAGCCTTGACTTCTTCGATGGGCAGGCCTGCCATGTACGGCGAGAAGTGCCGCATCATCGTTTCGATACCGACGGTGGAGGTGAGCAGCTTCTCGCGCAGTTTCTCGAGCTCTTCTTCGGTTGAACGGCCGGCCTTCACGGCCCGCAACTCGGAGGTGTACTGGTTGACCGGGTCGAGGTTGCACTGCTTGCAGACGTCGGTGCGGCCCATCACGTACTTCTGCTTGTTCTCCATGATCGCCAAGAACGAGGTCTCGAACACGCTCCCGAAGGCTGCTTGTTTCCGCCAGTCCGAGCAGCACAGGTAGTACTGCCCGTCGTAGCCGATGAACAGGAAGAAGAAAGGCGCGCCGCAGTAGGCGGCTTGGCCATCGACCGTGAGCGTCTCGATCGCTTCGGCTTCTTCGGGGTAGGCGCCATATTGCATCTCGTCGACGACGAGCGCTCCGCCGCGATTCTGCACGTCGAAGTGCACGAAGTTGTTGATGCCGAGGTCGCGCCAGTGCTTCATCATCGCCTTGCGATGGTCGACATCGACCTTGTAGTCGACCAACACGATGTTGACCTGCGTGACGCCTTCGGCTTCTTGGGCGAACGCCACGATGCGTTCCTGCGTCTTCTCGAAGGGCAGGTGGTAGACGTTCTCGTAGTCTTCACCGATGTCGCCGATGTTGATGTTGATCTCGTCGATACGGGATTCGATGAGCTTCTTCCGGCGGCGTTCGTTGAGCATTGCGCCATTGGACGACAGGTGGCAGAAGAAACCCGCGTCCTTGACCGCCTTGGCCATGTCGAACACTCGCGGGTTGAGCAGTGGCTCGCCCAGGCCGCACAAACTGATGCGCACCTCGGACCCTTCCTTCTCCATCAGCTCGCGCGCCTCGATGGCCCGCTCGAGGCCTTTCTCGAAGACCTCCCAGGACATGAGCCCCTCGTGGGGCGTCTCGTCGCGGGGGCAGAAGTAGCAGTCCGCGTTGCAGCGGTTTGTCACTTCGATGTCAATAGTCACATGGAGCATGGTCAAACCCTTGAAAGCGCCGTGCACCCAGTATGCAGGTTCACTGACCCAACGTCGATACCGCTTGCCGTATTTCATCATTTCTGACACACCGCTCCGCCCCCTTTTTGCTCCGGGAATGTCAGTGGTACTCTCCACCCTCATCGAACCTGCATCCTTCGCACTGAGCGACCAGCAACTGCACTTCTTTCAAACCTTCGGCTTTCTCCAGCTCCCGGGGCTGTTCGCCGACGACATCGGCCGCCTCGACGCCGGTTTCGAAGAAGTATTCGCCAACGACGACAACGAACGCATGGAGACCTTTGTCGATCTCCACCGCAATCAAAAACGGGTCATCATTCCCAAGTTCATCGATCGCAGCCCCGACCTCGTCTGGCTGCGCGACGACCCGAGGGTCACCACCATCGTTCGGCAGATCATCGGCGACGAGTTCGAGTACGCCGAGAGCGACGGCAACCTCTTCGATTGCGAAAGCAGTTGGCACGCCGACATCTACGGGGCGCCGCTCAGCCAACTCCACATCAAACTGTCGTTCTACCTCGAGCCGCTGCTTTCCGACACCGGCGCCATCCGAGTGATTCCCGGCACGAGCCATCAGACCTCCGAATTCGCCCGGTATCTGCGGCGCGACATCGAGGACACCACCACGATTTTCGACCGGTTCGGGGTGTCCGATCGCAATATTCCGTCCGTCCCACTCGAAACCACGCCGGGTGACCTTGTGATGTGGAACTACCGCACCATCCACGCCAGCTTCCACGGCGGAATTCGCCGGCGCCTGTTCTCGGTCAGCTTCCGAGAACCAACCCAGGCCGAGTAGCACCCTTGTTTCCCTTCTGGAACCTCGTCGTCGCTCCCGTGCTGCAGTCCACCGGCGCGCGACGGATCGTCGAAATCGGCGCCCTGCGCGGCGACAACACCAAGCAGATGCTCGACGAGCTCGGCCCGGATACCGAACTGCACGTCATCGATCCGGTACCCGACTTCGACCCCGAAGCGCACAAGCAGCGCTTTGGCGGCCAATACATCTTCTACCGCGACCTGAGCGTCAACGTTTTGCCCGATCTCGCGCCGATGGACGCGGCGATCATCGACGGTGATCATAATTGGTACACCGTCTACAACGAATGTCGCCTCCTCGCGAAGAATGCTCGCGACGCCGGGCAACCGATGCCGTTGATGATCCTCCACGACGTCGACTGGCCGTACGGCCGACGCGACCTCTACTACGACCCGTCCAACATTCCCGACGAGTTCAAGCACCCGCATGCGCGCAAAGGCATCGCGCTCAACAAGGTGTCGCTGGTGCCCGGTGGTATGAACCGCGTGCTCCACAATGCGCTCGAATCGGGCGGCCCGCGCAATGGCGTGATGACCGGGTTGGAAGACTTCATCGCCGAGTACGACCGGCCGATCCGAATGGTCCATCTGCCGCTGTACTTCGGCCTGGCCATCATCGCCGAAGAAGCGCAGCTGGCCGCCAACCCCGCCCTGGCGGCCGAGTTCGATCGGCTCGAGTCGGCAGCGGGACAACGCCAGCTGATCGAACTCGGCGAACGGATTCGGCTCAAGGACAAGGTCTGGGAAGAGAATCTCGGCGTCTACACGACCCGTCGCCACGATGAAAGCGTCGAGCGCTATCTCGCGCTCCTCAAGGTCGCCTTGTTGGGTGAGCACGATGCCGACAACGAGCTGCGCCTCGACTACCTCATCGAGAACGCCACCACCACCGGCGCCGCTCCGGACCTCAACATCCTGCGCGATCCCAGCCGGTTCCGCGTCGGGCCGGCCCGTATGCGCCGTGCCACCTTGCTCCATGGCCAGCAGATCGATCCCGCCTCCGCAGCCGATGACAGTCCGGGAGACCAACCGTTCCACCGGATGTTCCCGCTCACCGCGATGGGTCGAGTTCGCCTCGATGCCCTCCACCGCATCCTCGACGAGCTCCGAGCCGACGACATCGCCGGCGACCTGGTCGATGTGGCGGTGGATCGCGGCGGTTTCAGCGCGTTCCTGCGGGGCTACCTCGAGGCCCACACGATCGACAACCGCACGGTCTGGTTGGCCGACTCCTTCCTCGGTTCGCGCCCATCCACCAATGAGACCGACCAGCCCGGAATGGCCTACACGGAACTCGGCAGCGACCTGAACAACGTCCGCGACGTCATCGCCAATCTCGGGCTGCTCGATGATCAGGTGCGCTTCTTGCAGGGCGACGTCTCCCAGACCCTGCCACCGGCAGAGCTCGAACACATCGCGTTCCTGCACATCGGTCCCGGCGGGGCCCGCGATGCCGCCGCAACACTCCGAGCGTTGTACAACCGGGTGCAACCCGGTGGCGTCGTGGTCATCGAAAACCAATCGCTGGCGCGTCACGCCGTCGACGCGTTCCGGGCCGAGCACGGCATCGACGACCAGATCATCGCTCTCGACGACTTCGCCATCAGCTGGCGAAAGAGCAGCGCCCACGCTGCCTCACCGGCAGCTGCATCGTTCGCCTACCGTCCGCCGCTGGTCCCCAAGATCGCCCCGCCCAAGATCGCCTTGTCGATCGTGGTCGCGTTCTACCGGATGCGTCGCGAGGCCGCTCGGACATTGCGCTCGCTCTCCCGGGCCTATCAACGCGACACCGAAGGCATCGACTACGAAGTCATCGTGGTCGAAAACGGATCACCGGAAGGCGAACGACTCGACCGGGAGTTCGTCGAGAGCTTCGGCCCCGAGTTCCGCTTTCACGATCTCGCCGGGGTCGCAACGTCATCGCCCACGACCGCCATGAATCACGGCATGGCGCAGGCCAAGGGCGACGTACTTCTCCTGATGGTCGACGGCGCGCACGTCGTGACCCCCGGGGTTGTGCGATACGTGATCGCCGCACAGGAGACCTACGGCCCATCGGTCGTCGCAGTACAGCAGTGGTATGTCGGCCCCGGCCAGCAGCCGTCGGTCGGCGCACGCGGGTACGACCAGGAGGCCGAGGACCGACTCTTCGACACCATCGAGTGGCCGTCCGATGGATACAGCCTCTTCAGAATCGGTCACTTCATCGGCAACCGCGACTGGTTCGATGGCATGGGCGAGTCCAATTGCGTCGCTGCGCCGCGCTCGGCCTTCGAGCAGATCGGCGGCTTCGACGACAGCTTCGACGAACCCGGCGGCGGGTTCATGAACCTCGACATGTTCGAGCGGTTGGTCGCCAGCCCCGACCTCCAGGTCGTCACCCTCCTCGGCGAGGGTTCGTTCCACCAGGTGCATGGGGGGACCACCACCAACTCGTTCGACGCGAACGAACGCGGCCGCGACATCGCCCGCTTTCAGGAGCGGTACGAGGAGGTGCGCGGCAAGTTGTTTCGTGGCGGCGGCCGCGATGCCCACTACCTCGGCTCGCTCCCGCCGGCAGCCCGCCTCATCCGGCCGCGCCACCGCACCGCCATCGCGTTTCGGACCGCCCGCAATCAACTCGAACACGGGTTGCCGGAAAAGCCGAGCCCGATACCGCAGGACACGGTGGCCGAGTTCACCGACGCCTACTGGCACAGCTTGGATTGGCAGCACACCACCTGGCTGGGCGAAACCGTTCCGATGGCGCCGCCAGATCTGCTGGCGTATCAAGCGCTGCTGCATCACGTGCGGCCGTCCTGGATCATCGACCTGTCGGGCCAAGACGGTGGCCGGGCATTCTTCTTCGCCTCGATCTGTGACCTTCTGGGTCATGGACAGGTCGTGTCGGTCATCGCGCCAGATGCGACCAACCGGCCCACCCACGATCGGCTCACCACGGTCCACGGCACCGGGTTCCAACCTGCGATGGTGGATCGGGTTCGAGACATCACCTCCGACACCACCGATGGGTTTGTCGTGCTGGGCGAACGCGAACGACCCGGCAAGACCATCAAGGCGTTTCAGGCCTACCGGGATTTCGTGCGCATCGGCTCCTACGCCGTCGTCGAGATGACCATCGTCAACGGCAATCCCATCTGGCCCGAGCACGGTCCGGGCCCCACCGAGGCTGCGGTGACGATCTGTCACGAGAACCGTGAGTTCGTCGCCGATCCGGCGGCCGAGCGGTACGGGTTCACCTTCAACCCCGGCGGCTTCCTCAAGCGCCAGGCGTAAACCAGCGGGTCGCCCGGGCGCCGTGATCTTCGTGGTTCGTTTGCCTCAGGCGGAGGGATCAGGCATCCGATACTACTGGTCTGAACTCTCATGCCTGACTTCCGTGCACCCGAGGCCCTTGTTGGCCAGACGGCACCGACGCACTTCGACGTTGCCGGCCTACCGCGGCCAATCGCGTTCGTACTGTCGGGCGGAGCAAGCGGCGCCGCCACGCAGGTCGGCATGCTTCGGGCCTTGACGGAGGCCGGCGTGTTTCCCGACATCGTGGTGGGCACCTCGGCCGGTTCGCTGAACGCAGCCATCATGGCCGGCCATCCGTATGACGGCGTCGAGCGTTTGACGAACCTCTGGCGCGAGGTCACCCGCGAGCGCATCTTCCCGGGCGGTTTGCGACAGCTGGCGATCGTGGTGCGGACTCGGCGCTACCTGTGCCAATCGGACGGACTACGCGACCTCATCGATGCGCACAAACCAGCCGTCAATCTCGAAGATCTCGCGCTGCCGATCGGCGTCACCGCCACCGACGCACGTTCGGGTGAGACGCTGCTCCTCACCGCCGGCTGCCTCACCACCGCCCTCCTTGCGTCATCGGCCATTCCCGCCATCTACCCGCGAGTGCAAGTCGGTGACCGCTGGCTGATCGACGGTGGGATCGGGGCCAACGTTCCGATCCGTCAGGCCGTCGACATGGGAGCGGCGTCGATCCTCGTACTGAATGCCGGGCCCGACCCGACCCAGTCCGAGCTCCCGACCAACATCGCCCGCACGGTGCAGCACGTCGCCTCGCTGCTGGTCCGCAGCCAAGCGGGCGCCGACCTGCGAGAGGCGGGAGGGCTCCCCGCCATCGCAATCCCGCTGATCGCGCGTCCCGAAGTGTCACCGTTCGATTTCAGCCACACCGACGAACTCATCGCGCTTGGGTATGACCACACGCGCCAATTCTTGGCCAGCCGCATGACCGCATGCGCCTCGTAGGCACAAATCAGGACGACCGGTCGGCGGTCACCCCTTCGGGACTTCGCTCCAGGGAATGTTCTTGTCGACGCGTGGCTCGCCGGGCAGACCGAGCACCTGCTCGCCGATGATATTGCGCATGACCTCGGACGTGCCGCCCTCGATCGAGTTGGCCCGAACCCGCAAGAACGAGTGGTGGGTGCCATAGGCACTGCCGTCGACCGACAGCTCCTCCGGGCGGCGGAACGTGTAGTCGTAGTCGACCTGCCCGGCCATGCCCTCGAGATTGATGACGAACTCGTAGATGTGTTGATTGAGCACCGCGGAGATCATCTTGCCGATCGACCCTTCCGGGCCGGGATTCCCCGCCTTGCGATTCTGCGAGGCGCGCATGTTGGTCATGCGCAGCGTCTCTGATTGGCAGTACAGGTCCATCAGCCGGTCGAGATTGGCGGCAGAGCGCTGCTCCTCGGGAATGGCCTTGTAGGCCTTGACGGCTTCGGCGATCGGACCGCTGCCGGCTTGGGGAGTGGAACCGCCACCGATCGCCGTGCGCTCGTTCATGAGCGTGGTGAGCGCGACTCGCCAGCCGTCGCCGACATCGCCGATGCGATTGGCATCGGGAATTCGAGCATCGGTGAGGAAAACCTCGTTGAACTCGGCCTCGCCGGTGATCTGTCGCAGCGGCTTCACGTCGACCCCTTCGGCGTGCATGTCGAGCGCGAAGTAGGTCATGCCCTTGTGTTTCGGCAGTTCGGGATTGGAGCGCGTCACGAGCATGCCCCAATCGCCGATGTGGGCAAGGGTGTTCCAGACCTTCTGTCCGTTGACGATCCACTCGTCGCCATCGCGCTCGGCCTTACAGCCGAGACCGGCAAAGTCGGACCCAGCGCCCGGTTCGGAGAACAACTGGCACCAGAGCTCTTCGCCGGTGAACATCGGACGGAGGAAACGGTTCTTCTGCTCGTCGGTGCCGTGGGTGACGATCGACGGCCCGGCCAGGTACATGAAGAACTGCGCGGGGTTCTGCGCTTCGGCGCCCGCGGTGCGGACCGCGACCTCGACGTCGCGTTGCAGGGTCGGACGAACACCGAGGCCGCCAAACCCCTGTGGGAAGTGCACAAACGCCAAACCGGCGTCGTACTGGAACCCACGGAACTCGACGGCGCTGCAGTCGGTGGGCGGGTGTTCGGCGAGCAGCTGAGCGATCGCGTCATCGACGAGCTGCTGCTCCGCGTCTGTAGAGGTGGCGGTGTCGGTCATCTGGATATTCTGTCAGTCTGAGTGCCAGAACATGAAACCGGCCGATCGCTTTCAGCGCCCAGAAAACGGTTCGCCGTCGAACGAGTCGACGGTGGTGAACGCCTCAACCGGGTCCCGACCGAGCTTGGTGACCTGCTTCACCGGGTGACCCAACACGATCATCGCCGCAATCGCGTGGTCGGTGGGAACATCGAGCAGCGCCTGAGCCTCGGCTTCGGCGCGAGCGAGGAAGGTGGTCATCACGCCACCCAACCCCTCGTTCCGAGCGCTGAGCAACACGTTGTGACAGAACGGATAGACCGACGCGCCGCCGACGATGCCGACCCGATCGAGCTCAGCGTCCATCGCCGCCACCAGCTTGAGATCGACCGCTACCACCAACACCACGGGTGCGTCGGGGAGCACGTCGAGCAACGGGTTCGCCGCATGCTCTTGCTCCGCCGCTTCGATGTCGAGTTCGGTCGAGGTCACGGTCTGGAACGGCCGTTCACCGGCCACCCTCATCGCGATGTACGCATTCCACGTCGGCTGACACAGTCCGGCCAACCGCACGCGTTTGTCACGGTCGTGCACCACGATGACCCGCCAACCCTGGGCGTTGCCTCCCGATGGCGCAAAGCGAGCCCGATCCAGAACGCGGTGCAGCGTCGCGGCATCGACCGCCTCGTCGGTGAAGTCACGGCAGGCGGCGGTCGTACGCATCACGTCATCAAGATCCATCTCTCCGTTCTAGCGGGGATCTCGCGGGGTTCCGGCGGGGTTCGGTTCGGCAACTACTCTCTCGCCATGGCCTGGTGGTTGATCGTCCTCATCGTGTTCGGCGTCGTGTTGCTTGTGGTGGCGGCGTACGACCTCATCCAGACGAAGCACGCGATTCTGCGGAACTTCCCGATCGTCGGCCACTTTCGCTACATGCTCGAAAAGGTCGGACCCGAGCTCCGCCAGTACATCGTCGCCGACAACGACGAGGAACGTCCGTTCAATCGCGACCAGCGCCGCTACGTCTATGCGAGCGCCAAGAACGAGAACACCTACTACGGCTTCGGCACCGACAACAAGATCGAAACCACCCCCGACTACGTGCTCATTCGCCACAGCGCGTTCCCGCACACGCCAGCTGGTCACGACGATCGATTCCCGATTCCGGCGGCGAAGGTCCTCGGGGAATGGCGTGGCCGCCCGCACGCGTTCCGACCGGAATCAATCGTCAACGTGTCCGCCATGAGCTTTGGTTCGCTCAGCGGACCTGCGGTTGAAGCACTGAACCGCGGTTGTGCCATCGCAGGAGCGCTGCACAACACCGGCGAGGGCGGCATCGCCGAACATCACCAGCACGGCGGCGAGTTGATCTACCAGGTAGGCACCGGATACTTCGGCTGCCGCAACAAGGACGGCTCGTTCAGCATGGACGGCCTCCTCGAGACCGTCGCCAAAGCGCCGACGAGGGCGATCGAGATCAAGCTCAGCCAAGGCGCCAAGCCGGGCTTGGGCGGCGTGTTGCCCGGCGCCAAGGTCACCGCCGAGATCGCTCGGGTGCGCGGGGTCGAACAAGGCAAGACCGTGGCCAGTCCCAGCAGCCATCGCAGCTTCGGCGATGTTGCGGGCATGGTCGACTTCATCGAGACCATCGCCGCGGAAACCGGCCTACCGGTCGGCATCAAGTCGGCCGTTGGCCAACAGGCGTTCTGGACCGAGTTGGCGGCCCATATGGCCGACACCGGCCGCGGCCCCGACTACATCTCGGTCGATGGCGGCGAAGGCGGCACCGGCGCTGCGCCGATGGTGTTCACCGATCATGTCGCGCTGCCGTTCCGCCTCGCCATGGCCCAGGTGTACAAATCGTTCGCCGAAGTCGACATGCACGAGCGGGTGATGTTCGCCGGCGCCGGAAAGTTGGGTTTTGCCCAAGAGGCGCTGGCAGCCATGACACTCGGCGCCGACCTCGTCATGGTCGCGCGCGAGCCGATGATGGCGATCGGGTGCATTCAAGCACAGCGGTGCCACACCGGCCACTGCCCCACCGGTGTTGCGACCCAGCAGAAATGGTTGGCTCGCGGACTCGACCCCACCGACAAAGGGGCCCGGGCCGGCAACTACCTGATCGCGCTTCGTCACGACTTACTGAAGCTCTCTTGGGCCTGCGGGGTTGCGCACCCCGCATTGGTTCCGGGCGAGGCCGTCGACCTCCTCGTCTCACCCGACCGTACCGAGTCGATCGAACACCGCTACCAGTACGACCCCGCGTGGCAAGAGATCAGCCTCGACGACGCCCAAGGCCTCGAGAGCCTGATGTAGACGTCGTTCGTTCGGCCCTGGGGGCCTCCTCACTTAGGGCCTTTTTGCTGGCGCAAAAACGCCACATCTATTCAACGCCTGCCCTGCTGGCGGAAGGCCTCGGCTGCCCCAGAAACTGTGACGTCAGAAGGCTCGGCGCCAGCTCACAGGTAAGAAACAAGGGCCGGAGGGACGGAGGCCCGGGCTCCGCCGTGCGTGCAGCATCGGCGCCCGAGGAGGAACGACGAAGCGTCGAGTGCGTCAGAGGTACGAGGAATGACGTCAGAAGGCTCGGCGCCAGCTCACAGGTAAGAAACAAGGGCCGTAGGGACGAAGGCCCGGCTCGCCGCCATGCGTACAGCATCGGCGCCAAAGGCGCCGCACTGCGAGGGACGAGCATGCCGGCGTCGACGCGCCGCACTGCGAGGGACGAGCATGCCGGCGTCGACGCGCCGAGTGCGACTAAGAGACAGCCTCGGGGAAGTGACAGGCGACTGGGTGGCCTTGGCCGCGGTCGATGAGCTCGGGCTCCTGCTGCGCACACAAGTCGGTTGCCTTCCAGCACCGCGTGCGGAATCGACACCCGCTCGGCGGATCGGACGGGCTCGGGACGTCACCTTCGAGCCGGATGCGGGTTCGACCTTCGCGGACCGATGGATCGGGCACGGGAACGGCCGACAGCAATGCCTGCGTATACGGGTGCGCGGTGTTCTCGTAGATGTCGTTCTCGTTGCCGATCTCGACGATCTTGCCGAGGTACATCACGGCGATGCGGTCACTGATGTGGCGAACCACCGACAGATCGTGGGCGATGATCAGATACGACAGCCCGAGTCGCTTCTGCAGGTCGTCGAGCAGGTTGACCACCTGCGCCTGCACCGACACGTCGAGGGCCGACACCGGCTCATCGGCGATGATGACCTTTGGTTCGAGTGCCAATGCCCTGGCAATACCGATTCGCTGCCGCTGGCCGCCGGAGAACTGATGCGGGTACCGGTTGATGTGGTTTGGATTGAGGCCCACGAGCTCGAGCAGATCTTGCACCCTCTGCCGATGCTGATCCTTCGGAACCACATTGCGGTGAATCTTCCACGGCTCGGCCACGATGTCGGCGACGGTCATGCGCGGGTTCAGCGACGCGTAAGGATCCTGGAAGATCACCTGCATCTCGCGGCGCACATCGCGCAGTTCGCGCTTGTTCAGCGTGAAGACGTTTCGTCCCTCGAACAGGACCTGCCCTCCCGTGGCTTTCTCCAGACGCAGGATCGTTCTGGCGGCGGTCGACTTTCCACAACCGGATTCGCCGACGAGGCCGAGCGTCTCGCCGGACCGCAGGTCGAAGCTGATGTCGTCGACGGCTTGCACCGTGCCGATGCGGCGTTGGAACACGATGCCGCGCGTGATGGGAAAGTGTTTGACCAAGTGCTCGACTCGGAGCACCGGCGGCGCCTGCACTGCCGCTTCCGGCGTGAGAATGCTGTCGCTCATGAGAACACCTCGTCGATGCGGAGACACGCCGACTGACGGCCGCTGTCACCGACCGCCACCAGCGGAGGCACCTCGGAGGCGCAGATCGGCTCGGCGTACGGACACCGGGGCCGGAACGCGCACCCGGACGGGATGTGCATCAGATCGGGGGGACTGCCCTTGATGGGCTCCAGCCGCTCGAGCGCCACATCGGTACGAGGGATCGACTTCATCAGACCCTCGGTATACGGGTGTCGGGGCGCTCCGAAGACCTCGTTGATGTCGCCCTTCTCCACCGCGCGTCCGGCGTACATGACGACCACGCGGTCGGCGACTTCGGCAACCACCCCGAGATCGTGGGTGATGAGGACCAGGCCCATGCCGGTCTCGGCCTGGAGTTCGGCCAGCAGATCCATGACCTGCGCTTGCACGGTGACGTCGAGTGCCGTGGTGGGCTCGTCGGCGATGAGTACGTCGGGATCGAGCGCCAAGGCCATGGCGATCATGATTCGCTGGCGCATCCCGCCCGAAAACTCGTGGGGGAACGACCGCACGCGGTTTCGGGCGTCGGGGATCTTCACCCGCTCCATGAGCTCGATGGCTTTCTCGCGCGACGCTCTCTTCGACATGCCGCGGTGCTTGCGGAACATTTCGCCGATCTGCCAACCGACGGAGAACACCGGGTTGAGCGCCGACAAGGCATCCTGGAACACCATTGAGATGTTGTTGCCCCGGATGGCGCGCCGTTGAGATTCGGACATCTTCAGCAGGTCGTTGCCTTGAAACCGCAACGAGCCCTGCGTGATGAACCCGGGCGGCGTGTCGATGATGCCCATGATCGCCTGGGCGCTGACCGACTTGCCGCTGCCGCTCTCACCGAGGATGGCCACCGTCTCGCCCTTGTCGACGGTATAGCTGAGGCCATTGACCGCTTTGACGATGCCGTCGGCGATGCGGAACTCGACGTGCAGGTCGTCGACGACCAGGAGCGGTTCTGAGGAATTGGGCGCTGCAGTAGCCATCAGCGTTGCTTCGGATCGAACGCGTCGCGAAGCAAGTCGCCGAGCAGGATGAAGGAGAAGACCGCCATCGAGAGCACGGCGCCCGGATACAGCAACAAATACGGAAGGTTCTGAATACGACCACGAGAGTCCGAGATTATGAGGCCCCACGAGAGCGCTGGTTTGCGCAACCCGACACCGATGAACGTGAGCGTTGCCTCGGCGGCGATGACCACGCCGAACGTGATGGCCATGTAGACGATGAGCGGAGTGAGTGCGTTGGGAAGGATGTGGCGAATGATGACGCGAAGGTCTCCTGCGCCCAACGCTCGGGCCGCGTCGACGTAGTCGGTGTGCTTCACGGTGAGCACCGCGGATCGCACCAACCGCAGCATGGTGGGCCATCCGAACGTGACGAGGACCAAACTGACCGTCCACATATTTCGCTTGTCGAAGAGCTGCAGCATGACAATGCCGCCGAGCACGGTCGGAATGGCGAACCACACGTCGGTGATCCGCGAAATAATCGTGTCGACGATTCCGCCGAAGTAGCCGGCCAGCGAGCCGAATATCAGCGCAATCGTGGCGGTGGAGAATGTGACGAGGATGCCGATCACAATCGACACGCGCGCCCCGTGCACGACGCGCGCGTACTGATCGCGACCCTGCAGGTCGGTTCCGAACCAGTGCTCTTTCGACGGCCCCTTCAGGTTGTTGCGCTGATCGCCGTCGGAAGGGTCGATGCTCGTGAACAGCGTCGGCCACACCGATGCAAGCACCAGCACCGCGATGATGAAAACACAGATCCAAAAGAGTGGCCGCCGGCGGAGCTGGCGCCAAGCGTCGCTGGCAAGCGAACCCTCGCGGACATTCCCGATCTCGTCGTCCGGGTGGTCGACGAGTTCGTCGACGACGGCATCACTCATATCGGATCCTCGGGTCGAGCACGGCGTACAGGATGTCCACCAGCAACGTCGTGAGCATGTACACGATGATGATGAACGTGGTTATTCCCACCACCGTGGTGCCCTCCTGACGGCCGATGCCATCGAACAAGGCACCACCGATGCCCTGGATGTTGAAGACGGACTCGGTCACGATGGCGCCACCGAAGAGCGCGCCCAAGTCGATGCCCAGATAGGTGACGACAGGGATGAGCGAGTTGCGCAGCGTGTGCACACCGACCACCCGGCTCCGGCTGAGGCCCTTGGCCGTTGCGGTGCGGACATAGTCGGCGCCGAGGTTGTCGACGATGCTGGAGCGAGTGAGGCGGGCAACGTAGGCCAGCGAGACCGAACCCAATACGAAGCCCGGCATGATGTAGCTCTGCCAGCCCTGTTTGGTGCCGGCGACCGGCAGCCAGCCGAGCTTCACGCCCACGAACACCTGTGCGGTGAACGCCAGGACGAAGATCGGTATCGAGATGACCAACAGTGTCGTGATGAGTACGAGGCTGTCGACGAAGCCCTGCTTGCGAACACCGGCGACCACGCCGGCAAGAATGCCGACGATCACTTCGAAGGCAAATGCGACACCGGCCAGCCTGGCGGTAATCGGTATGCGTTGCTTCAAGATGTCCGAAACCGGACGATCGCGGAACGTGATGCCGAAGTCGAACCGCACCAGACCTTTCAGGTACTCCCAGTACTGCACGAAGATGTTCTCATCGAGGTTGTACTTCTCGGTCAGCGCGATGCGCACGCTGTCGGGCATGCTCTTCTCGCCGGCCAGTGCCCGGATCGGGTCGCCGGGAAGCAAAAAGACCATTGCGTAGATGAGAAACGTGGCGCCGATGAACACCGGTATCAGCTGCAGAATGCGTCGAATGATGAATCGAAGCACGTCACCGTCCCCGTCAGAAGTAGTCGCCAGACCCTACAACCTCAACGGATCATTGTCGCGATTGCGAACCAAGACCTCGCGAATGCAAAACAAGGCAGTAGCGATCGACAAAACGAGAAGAGGGAGCGGCGAACCGCTCCCTCTCCGGTGTTCCTACTTCAGCGTTCTTGACGCTGTGTTCTCCGCGCCGCTAGCGGTGAGCCGCTAGCGATCGCCGAGGACTATTCGCCTTCTTCTTCAGACGGCGGGTTCATGTCGGCGTAGCCGACCATGTTGCCGAAGAAGCTGTTGTTCTGCTGGCCATTCGAGCCGAGGGCGCCGAAGTTCCAGGCGTCGACGAACGACTGGGCGGTGACCGCTTCGCCGTTGTGGAACGTCCAGCCATCCTTGAGGACGATGGTCCAGGTTTGACCGTTGTCGTCGGAGGTGACGGACTCGGCAACCTCGTTGTACGGCTCGGTGGTGACCGGATCGAATTCGACCAAGCCCTTGAACAGGGCATCGAGAACCTCGGAGCCTTCCGACTCGTTCGTGTTCGTCGGGAACAGGTGCTCGGGTTCACCGATCGGAGTGGCGACATCGCCACCGGTGATCTGGGTGATGTTCGGGCGACCGAAGGCCGTGATGAACACGTTGTCGACGGTGTCGTTCCAGGCGAACTGGTTCTTCGAGAAGTAGATCGGCATGACCTGCGCATCGGCGCAGAGCTGATCCTCAGCTGCTTGGTAGAACGGGATTCCGTCTTCGAGCGTGCCCGCAGCAACTGCGGCCTTGCCGTCGGCGAGGGCCTGATCGAAGTCGGCGTTGTCGTAGAACGTGTTGTTCGAGCCGACCGGCGGCGCGTTGTACGAGGCGTACAGCGGCTCGAGGAAGTTCAACGGCGACGGGTAGTCCATGCCCCAACCGAGGCGGAACGGACCGGTGACTTCTTGATTGTCGAGGAGTGGCAGATATTCGGAGAATTCGAGGTTCTGGAATTCGATGTTCTCGATACCCAACACGTCACGCCACTGGCCAACGACGGCCTCGGCGATTTGTTCGTGGCTGGTGGAGGTGTTGAACCACACGACGAGGGGCTCGTCGCCAAGGGCTTCGAGACCACCAAAGGCCTCGAATTCGGCGCGAGCGGCGTCGGCGTCGAAGTTCCAGCTGTCACACACGTCGGTGCGAGCACCGGCGAGCGACGGCGGCACGACGGCGTTGGCCGAAACGCGTGACCCATCGAGAATCGCATCGATGAGCAGCTGACGATCGAGGGCCATGGAAAGCGCACGGCGCAGCTCGAGGGGGTACTGCTCTTCGAGGTAGGTCGGGAAGCCGTAGTAGTAGAAGCCGGTGTTGTCGGATTCTGCGTACCGGTCACCGAATTCTTCCTTGGCGGCAGCGATCTGCTCGGCCGGGACCGACTTCACGAAGTCGTTCACGCCCGCTTGCAGGTCGAGGTAACCCGTGGTGACGGAATCCTCGTAGATGTTGAACGTGAGGCTCGAGACGTCAGCGGGATCTGAACCCGCGTAGCCATCGAACGGAACCGTGCGGATGTCGACATCGTGGTTCCACGTGCCGTCCATCATGAACGGGCCGTTACCGATGGGTGCCTCTTCGAACGCAGCCGGGTCTTCGAGAGCGACCGACGGCATCGGGTAGTAAGCGTTGTAGCTGAGCTGCAGCGGGAATTCTGCGTCAGCCGACTCGAGCTCAACGGTGAAGGTGAGGTCGTCGACGACGGTCAAGCCGGTGAGTTCGGTCGGGATGTCCGCGTCGACCATTGCTGCGGTCGTAGTGGTGTCACCGTCGCCTCCGGCTGCGGTGGTCGACGATTCGTCGTCCATGGCTTCGGTCGTCGTGGAGTCACCGTCGGTGCCTCCGGTTTCGGCGTCGCCGTCATCGCTGCCGCAGGCTGCGGCCAGCATGGCAAACGCCAGTAAGAGGGCGAGTAGCCCCGTCAATCGTCGTGCTTTCATATTTGATCCTCCTCCGTGCGTGGCGCCGTGTAGCGCCGCGCATGATGCGTCCAAGACGTTCGTCTCATAGCGAGCGCCTAGGCTAGTGCCTTGCGGGGGAATTTCTCTGCAACCTTCCATCTCGTAACGTCGCCGTCACCGGGTCGCAAAGTGTTCCGGTCTTCGCCGAAATGCCTTTTGTGGGCCTTTTGTGGCATACAGCGGGCGACGAACCATCGACTCGGGGCACCAGCATGCATCTCACCGTCTACTCGGACACGCTTTGACCGTGGTGTTACGTCGGGGCGGTTCGCCTCGAAAAGATCGCTGCGGAATACGCCGATACCGTTGCAATGACGTGGAAATCGTACCTGCTTCGACCGTCGCCCGAACCCCGCACGATGGAGAAATTCACCGCGTACACGCAGAGCTGGGGCCGACCGAATGACACGGAACCCGGCATCACGTTCACGACGTGGTCGGGCGAGCACGACCCGCCGAGTCACAGCCTGCCTCCGGCGATCGGCAACAAGGTCGCAGCAACTTTTGGTCCACAAGAATGGGATCGCTTCCACCTGGGGCTCATGCGCGCGTACTTCACCGACAATCGCACGGTGTCCGACCTTGCGGTGATGCGATCGGTCGCCGTCGAGGCCGGCATCGACGGTGACGACTTCGAATCCCGCTTCACCGCGCAGGCCGATGCGTTGGCCGCGGTCGTCATCCAAGACCACAACGACGCCATCGAAGTTGGTGTCACCGGTGTGCCGTGCGTCGTCATCAACGACACGTTCCCGGTCATGGGTGCTCAGGATCTCGATTTCTACCGCCGCATCATCGACAACATCACGGCCCGGGAAGCGACCGAAGAACCCGGGGCATCCGACGCCGGGTGACAGGCGCCACCCAACCCGGGGAATTACGCGACATCGGCCCGTGGTTGTACGTCATAGTGAAAGCGGGCCCACCCCCTTCGGCCCCGAACGGACTCTCAAACACATGCGCTTCTATCCGGACGAAATGACTCCCCTGGCCCAACGAAAGATCGTTGCGCTTCGCACCGAATCGGGCGAACTGCGCCACCGGGCCGATCATCTGCCCGAAACCGTTGCCAGCACCTCCTTGGCAACAGCGCTGCAACGCCGCGCCAGCCAACTCGAGCTTGCGGCCTACGTCCTCGAGCAGCAGTACCTCGTACCCATCGACGAGCTCGCCGCCGCATAACCTCGCTCCGTAGCCACCCCCGCGCGCACCGTCGAACAGGGTGTCAGACACGTGTCTGACACCAAAACTGCGGTAGGTGGTGGCGTGAGCGCTCTGAGGGATGGCACCATCGCCGTCGGCGACACGGTGATCGCCTAGCTGCTCCAAACCAAACCAAACCGCCCGGTTGGCGCTAGTTCTCTTCGGTCGTCGTCGGGGCTGTGGTGCTGGGGGTTGTCGTTTTGGGGGCCACGGTGGTTTCGGGCACGATTTGCAGTCCCGCCTCGTCGGCGAACTGCTGCAACAGATCGGCGATCTCGGCGTTCGTGTCGCCTTGTTCGGCCTGCAGCTCGATGATGCGAGCCAGGATTTCTTCGAGTCCCGACAGCTCGATGTCGGGATCAACGCCCGGATCGGTGGTGGAAATGCCTTCGCTGTCGACCGCACTGTTGCCCCGACCGGGACCGGTCTGCTGCGTGAAGACCGAACTCACGTCGATGTCGAGCAGATTGCTCAGCGCTTCCTCGAACGTCGGAGCGAGTTCGATGCGCTCGCCCTGCACGACGATCGCGCCCTGCATACGAGGGATCGGCGAGTTGCCTTCTGCCTCGAGGAAGAGCGATCGGGCATAGACGATCGAGTCGTCGATCGGCAGGAGTAGCAGGTCGCCGAACCGCACGGTGGACCCCTGCTGGTTCAGCAAGGTGAGGAGCGAGGTGATCTCCCGGTTGGTGTTGATGTTCGATGCCACGATCGACGGACCGTCGACATCGAGGCTCGACATTTCGAAGACCGTGAGTTTCCCGTAGTCCTCCGGATCGCTGTCGGCGGTCATGAACGAGATGAGTTCCTTGCGGCCATCATCGGTCGACTCGGGCACGTAGGGACGAAGCGAGACGAACGAGGTGTCGTCATCGCCCGGGAGGCGCAACAGTTGGTACTGCGGGGCAATGCGGGTTTCGCGACGCGACACCTCGCCGGTTTCTGCGTTCTGGGTCTGCTCGAGCGTCTCGGATTCGGGATCCTGGGCCACCGACCACGCCTGGCTGCGGGCGTAGAACGTGTTGGCCGCATCGACGTGGTAGGTCGACCACATGTTGGTCTGCACCCGGAAGAGGTCCTGCGGATACCGCAGGTGCTCTTTCAACTCGGCCGGCATGTCGTCGAAGTCGGAGAAGAGGCCGGAGAATGCCGACCGGTAGGCGTTGATGATCGGGTCGTCGCCGGGCATGACGTACAGCTCGATCGATCCGTCGTAGGCATCGACGACCGCCTTGACCGAGTTGCGCACGTAGTTGAAGCCGCGGCGCAGATCTGAGCCCGACGTGAGGTCTCGCACGTCGGCACCCTGGCTGTACGGATATCGCGACGATGTGGTGTAGCCGTCGAGGACGTAGACCACCCGGCCGTCGAGCACCACCGGATAGGCGTCGCTGTCGAGTTCGAGGAACGGCGCAACGGCTCGGACCCGCTCGGCGACGGTGCGACGGAAGATGACCTTCGACTCGCTGGTGACGAGGTCGGAGATCAGCGGCTCGACCTCGTTGAACCGCAGGGCGAACGCAGCCTGCCGTATGAATGAACCAATGCCGACGCCGCCCGCGCCGTCGTAGCGGAAGGTGACGGTGCCATCGGTACCGCTGCCGCCGGTCACGACAAAGTCGGTTTCGTCCTTCGCCGCGCCGACGATGGCATACCCGTCGGGGAGCTCGCCGTAGTACAGCCGGGGCTGGTCGATGTTGACCTCGAGTCGGTCTTCGTCGACCTCGATGGGGACGCCGCCGACCGTGAACCGGGGTTCACCGGCGGTATCGGTCTCGTTCGCTGCGGCGATGGCCAAGCCGTAGCCGTGCGTAAAGGTGACGCGGCTGTTCTCCCAGCCGTCGCCGTCGACGGGGTCGAGTTCGCGGGCACCGATGACCACCGGTGTCGTTTCGCCGTCGATCGTGTAGCGGTCGATGTCGAGCCGCGAGTTGAATTGGTAGAACTCGCGCTCGGCCTGGAGCCGCTCGAACGTGTCCTGCACGATGAACGGATCGAGAATGCGGACGTTGTGCAAACTGTCGCGGTACTCGTCGATCTGGGTCGAGTTGAGCGAGGTGCTCGGATTGAGCGGTCGCACTTCGATGTCGTCGAGGCCAAACCCGGCGCGGGTGGCCTCGATATTGCGGCTGATGAACTCTTCTTCCTTGCTGGACTCGGCCGGCTCGACCTGGAATTGCTGGACGAACGCCGGGTAGGCGTTGCTGGCGAGCACGTTCACCAGAGCCCAGAGCCCAACGGCAAGCACCGGTAGCGTCCACCCGCGACGGCGGATGTTGACCAACAGCAGAACGACGGCAAACAATGAGATGAGGATCAACAGGTTGTACGCCGGCAGTTGTGCGTTGACGTCGGTCGACGTTGCGCCATCGACCGTGCCTCGACCGCTCACCGTCAGCTCGAAACGGGCCAGGTAGTAATCGGCGGCCTTGACCAGCGCCAGCACCGCTAGCAGGACCGAGAGGTGCGCCTTGACCAGCGGGGTGACCCGCTCGCCTGCCGTTTGGAGGCGAATGCCTCCGTTGAGATAGTGCGCCACGGCGGTGACGATGAAGATGATCACGAAGGCGGCAAACGCCCAGGACACCACGAAGCTCAGAAACGGCAGCTTGAACAGATAGAACCCGATGTCGCGGTTGAACAGTGGATCGACGGTCCCGAAGTCCTCGCCGTGGGTGAACAGGATCCATTCGTTCCACTGGTCAGACACACCCGCCCCGGCGATCAGTGCGAACACCAAGGCGATGACCAGTCGGACCAGGCCCTTGCGTTGGCCGACGACCTCGTAATAGCGCTCGAGCACCTCTTCTTCGGGGCCGGCGGGTCGAAATGGCGGGGCGATGCGGTCGGCGACGACAAGGTTGATCATCAAGAGCACGAAGAAGGCCATGGTGAAGATCGCGAACAGCGCGACCTTCGCTCCGAGGATGCCGACGAACACGTCGTCCTGGCCAACGGACTGGAACCAGAGGAAATCGGTGTAGAAGCCCGCAATTCCGCGAAGTGAAATAACGACGACGAAAAGCGCGATGACCCCGGAGATCAACAGCGCTCGACCTCGACCGGAAAAGCGCCCGGAGCGATTCGGAAAATCTGAAACAGTCTGCACGAGCAAGCAGGCTACTGCGTGTCGATCATCAAACTTCGATCAGCACGCACCGACAGCCAGGTACGGCGGGTGGATGCATGGCGCCGCTCTTGAAGGCGGTGCCACCAGTGGAGCCGCCGGCTGCGTTCTCTCGACATTGCGAACCGCATTCGTGATCCGGGTCGTTCACCCACCGAAGCGGGGCGCCGGCGGCCAACGCGCCATAGGAACCGTGATCGAAGGCCGCAAGCGCCGCGTCGAATGCAACCGGACCGATTCTGACGTCGCGGATCTCTCGAGCGGCGGCTCGAATCGCCGTGATCGGATCATTCGCAGCGGCTTCATCCTCGACCACCGCGACGAACGCCGCTCGCAGTTGGTCGACAACACCCGTCGCGATGATCTCGGCGGACGCAGCCAACTCGACTTGGCCGGCGAGACCGTCGACGAATTGTGCTCCCTCGATGAACGCCGCTGACAACGCCGGTCCGGCGGCCCGCACGTACTGAAGGCAGTGCGCATCGTGACTCGGGAGGTCTGCTTCACTGCCGGCGCCGTTGGCGCGGCGGAGCACATCGAACAGCTCATTCTGATCGTCGGCCAGCGCGCGCTTGAGCGCGGCCGCGATGCTTCCGACGTGGCCGGCGATGGCTTCGTTGCGGCGTTCGACGATCTCCAGATCGGTCTCGGCCGCCGGCCTCGAGGCTGGGTCCGCGGTGACGTTGGCGGCATCGCCGGTTGGAGCTTGGCCGGTCGGTTCCGGCTCGGTCGCCGGAACGGCATCCGGCGCCTTTTCGGCTGGTTCCGGCGCGCTCGGTTCTGGCGCGCTCGGTTCTGGGTCGCTGGGCTCTGTATCGCTCGGTTCTGTGTCGCTCGGTTTTGGGTCGCTCGGCTCTGTGTCGGATTCGCGTCGGGCCCGCATCTTCGCGAACAGCGCCCCCACCGGGTCCTCCTCCTCCCCGGTTGCCGTCGGTTCCTCGGTTGATTCCTCGGGGGCTCGATCGATCGGCTCCTCGGTCGGTTCCGCCAGCTCCACAGCTGGTTCCTCCGCTGGCGGCTCGATCGGTTGCTCGGTCGATCGGTTCGCGGCTGCGGCAACGACACGCACCTCTTCGACGTCGTCCGGGGCCCGCAGAACGGGGACTTCGTCAGCGGGAAGGCCCATGACTTCCCTGGGCCGTTTGAACAGCCCTCGTCGACCGGATCCCATCTCGCTGAGGACGACCGTGCGGTCATCAGCGTCGACATCTCGAGGCGCTGCAACCGGCTCGTCGTCTTCGTCATCGGCAGCACGGTCGTCCGCCGGAGGCTCTTCGACCGGCGCGGCGTGCAGTTCTGCGTTTGCGGTATCCACCAACGGGAGACCCGCCGATCTGGCTGCGGCCAGCTCGTTCTCGAGTTGCTCGACCGACACCTCC
>CBESNZ010000004.1:0-27233 GCA_965531045.1 uncultured Acidimicrobiales bacterium | reverse complement strand
CTCGGTGTCGGTATTGACCGTCCGCGACACCACCGGAGCAGGCGCGGCAGAAACGGGATCCGATACAACGGCCGTCGTGGTAGTACCGGGGAGGTTGGTCGTCGACCGACTCGAAGCGCCTGCCACCGTGGGGGCGTCTACCGATGGTGCCATTGACGACTGCACGCTCGGCGGTTGAGCGCTCGATGACGGTGCATCTGCCTGCGGCGTTTTTGGAGACCGCGTTCTCGGAGATGGTTCTCTTGCGGCCGGCGCACCGGCTCCACCGGGAAGCGGGGCCGGTTCGGCACCGTCGAGGAGCACTGGGTCGCGCCGCAAGAACCCTCCAAGCTTTGAGCCAAAGCCCTCATCTTGGAGATCGATTGCGTCGTATGCGCCAGTGGCGTCTGGATCGGCGTCGGCAGCCGAATCGAATTCTGCACCCACGGCGGGCAGTCTAGGACCTCAGTTGGCCGCTGCGGGTGGCACCCAGACAAGTTCCCAAATTGCTGTGGCCGAACGCGCGATTCCCGCCCGATCTACGGTGACCGCGAAACGGTCACCGGTGCGCTGCAATGACACGATTGTGACGTTGTTCAGTACGGCGATGCGCTGCGCTGCTCCGTCGTCGTCGGCTGCACCAGCCAGTGCTACCGCATCTGCAGAGGCCTGCGCCTGGGCCGCCCGAACCGCCCGCTCGTGGCCACCGAGGAGCAACATGATCCCGAGGCCGACCGTGCCGACAGCGATGCCAACCACCACCAACGCCGAGCCGCGATCCCCCCACCAACCGCATTCCCACGGCCAATGAGGTTCGCTTCGTCGGCAGATCGATGGTCGCATGGCGAACCCCCTCGCCGCGAACCTTGGGCTCGCGTGGGCAGAAACAACGGGGGGAAAGCGACAACTGCAGGCGAGCGAAGTGCTCGGGCCTACTCTTCTTCGTCGAGGCTACCGTCGTCAAGTGGTTCGGTATCGAGCGGCTTCACGGTTTCCTCGTCGTCCTCGTCACCGGCGAACGCCGGTGCGACCGCCGCCACCTCGTGGCCTTCGGACACCTTCATGACGCGGACACCACTGGCAGAACGGCCCTGCACGGAGATATCGGAGACCGCCATGCGAATGATGGTTCCGCCGTTGCCGATGACGAAAATCTGATCGTCGTCGCCGACCATGAACGCCGCGACGACTTCACCTTTGCCTTCGACCATCTTCATACCGCGTACGCCCAACCCACCGCGACCCTTCACCGGGTATTGGTCGAGTTCGGACCGCTTGCCGTAGCCGGCCGACGTGACGGTGAGGAACATCGCGTCGTCGCGACTGACATCACAGGCGACCAGATAGTCGTCGTCACGGAACTTCATACCTCGTACGCCGGCGGCGGTGCGGCCCATGGGGCGTACCGCGCCTTCGTCGAAGCGGATGGTCTGTCCCTTGCTCGAGACGAGAAAGATGTCGTCGCCTTCATTGGCCGGAATGACCTCGACGAGCTCGTCGTCATCATTGAGCTTGATCGCGATGAGGCCGGCTTTGAGGGACGAGTCGTACGCCGTGAAGAGGGTCTTCTTGACCCGGCCGGTCTTCGTCGCAAAGAACAGGTATCTATTGGTCTCGTAGTCGCGAGTATCGATGATGGCCGACACGACTTCGTCATCGCCCAGCGGCAACAGGTTTGCGATGTGGGTCCCCCGCGCCGTGCGGCTGGTCATCGGGACCTGGTGGGCCTTCAGCCGGTACACCTTCCCCTGATTCGAGAAGAACAGCAGGTAGGCGTGCGCCGTCGTGTGGATCATGTTGATCACATAATCCTCTTCCTTGAGGTTGGCGCCCGAGACGCCGCGCCCGCCGCGGGCCTGCGTGCGGAACTCGTCGGTGGAGACGGTCTTGACGTAGCCCGTGTCGCTCATGGTGAACACGAGTTCCTCGTCGTCGATGAGGTCCTCGATGTCGATGTCACCGGGATCGAAGGTGAGCTCGGACAACCGGGGCGTACCGAACTCGTCGCGCACCGCGGTGAGTTCGGTCTTGACGACCTCGCTGAGAACGGATTCGTCGCCGAGGATGGCGCGCAGGTCTGCGATGGTGGTGGCGAGCTCAGCCTGCTCTGACTCGAGGTCGGTGCGGCCGAGCCGGGTGAGTCGGCTGAGCTGCATGTCGAGGATGTGGTTGGCCTGACGTTCGCTGAAGTCGAACGGCGTCGCCATGAGGCCGTCGCGCGCGGATCCTTTGTCGGCCGACGCCCGGATGAGGGCGATGATCTCGTCGATCATGTCGAGGGCGCGGAGCAGCCCCTCGACGATGTGCAGTCGCTCTTCGGCTTTGCGAAGGCGGAACTCAGAACGCCGGCGAATGACGTCCTTTTGGTGTTCGACGTACGCCACCAACATCTCGCGCAAGTTGAGCGTGCGGGGCACGCCGTCGACCAAGGCAACGGCATTGACGCCGAAGCTGGTCTGGAGGGGCGTGCGCTTGTAGAGGTTGTTGAGGATGACCAGGCCCGGCGCGTCGCGCTTGAGCTTGATCTCGATGCTGGTCTTGCCACCCGACGACAGATCGTTGATGTCGGCGATGCCCTCGAGCTCGCGGCTGTCGACGAGATCCTTGATCTTGAGCATCAAGGCGTTGGGGCTGACCTGGTACGGCAGCTCGGTCACGATGATCTTCTGCGTGCGGCCGTCCTCGATGATCTCTGCCTTGGCCCGCATCTTGATCGAACCGCGACCGGTTCGATAGGCACTCTGGATTCCGGCGCGTCCCATGATGTAGCCCCCGGTAGGGAAATCGGGGCCGGTGATGAACTCCATGAGATCGTCGGGCGTGGCTTCGGGGTTGTCGAGCAAATGGATGACCGCGTTGCAGCACTCGGTCAGATTGTGGGGCGGAATGTTGGTGGCCATACCCACCGCGATGCCCTGCGAGCCATTGACCAACAGGTTGGGGAACCGTGACGGCAAGACCGTCGGTTCACGGAACTCGCCCGAGTAGTTGTCGACGAAGTCGACGGTTTCCTCGTCGATCGCCTCGAGCATGCGCAGCGAAATCTCGCTGAGGCGACACTCGGTGTATCGCGAGGCAGCGGGCGAATCGTCGGGGTTGTACCCGAAGTTGCCCTTGGGGTGAATCAGCGGATGCCGCAACGAGAAACTCTGTGCCATGCGCACCAACGCGCTGTAGATCGCGAGGTCTCCGTGGGGGTGGTAGTTGCCCATGACATCGCCGACGACGCGCGCCGACTTGATCGTCGGTCGTGTCGGCAACGCACGCAGGTCGTGCATGGCCCACAGAATGCGCCGGTGGACCGGCTTGAGGCCGTCGCGTGCATCGGGCAGCGCGCGCGAGACGATGACCGACATCGCATAGTCGAGGAACGAACGTTCCATCTCCTCTTGAATCTCGATCGGCTCGATGTTGCCGAAGTCGACCGCCGTGTCGTCACCGTCGTTCGGCGGATTCTGGCTGTCGTCGCCGGCGGATTCTGGCGTCTCTTCGTCGCTCATGGGTGTCCTACTCGTGTGCTCGGTGCGGGTGCGTTCCTTCGACTAGATGTCGAGGAAACGCACGTCCTTCGCGTTCGTCTGAATGAAGTGCTTACGGCTCTCGACGTTCTCGCCCATCAACACCGAGAAGACCTCGTCGGCGATCGCCGCGGTCTCGACCGACACCTGGAGCAGTGTGCGTTTGTCTCGATCCATGGTGGTTTCGGCCAGCTCGTCGAAGTCCATTTCGCCGAGACCCTTCAGGCGCTGGAAGTCGGCAGAGTGGTTCGGGTGTTCGGCGGTGAACAGGTCTTTGCTGTGATCGTCCTTGAGGTAGATCTTCTCCTTGCCGACCACCGTCGAATACAGCGGCGGCTGGGCGATGTACACGTGCCCAGCGAGCACGAGGTCGCGCATCTGTCGGAAGAAGAACGTGAGCAACAGGGTCCGAATGTGGCTGCCGTCGACGTCGGCATCGGCCAACAGGATGACCTTGTGATATCGGATCTTGTCGAGCTCGAAATCTTCGCCCAGGCCGGCGCCGATGGCCGAGATGAGGGTTTGTACCTCTTGATTGGCGAGCATGCGATCGACCCGAGCGCGCTCGACGTTCAGGATCTTGCCGCGAATCGGCAGAATCGCCATGGTGCGGGGATCGCGCGCTTGCACCGCCGAGCCACCGGCGGAGTCGCCCTCCACGATGAACAGTTCGCACTCGTCGGGGTTGCGCGACGAGCAATCCTTGAGCTTGTCGGGCATGCCGGCACCATCGAGTGCGGACTTGCGCCGGGCCTGATCGCGTGCGGATCGGGCCGCGATCCGAGCCCGAGACGCGGCCACGGCCTTGCCGACGATGGCCTTGGCCTCGTTCGGGTGTTCTTCGAGCCACTCGGCCAACTTCTCGTTCGTGGCGCGCTCGCACAGCGATCGAATCGACACGTTTCCGAGCTTGCCTTTGGTCTGCCCCTCGAACTGGGGGTCGGCCAGGCGAACGCTGATGATGGCCGTGAGGCCCTCGCGAATGTCTTCGCCTTGGAGCCGTTCGTCCTTGTCGACCTTGAGAATGCCCTTCTCGAAGGCGTACTTGTTCATCACGTTGGTGAGCGCCTTGCGGAAGCCCTCCTCGTGCATGCCACCCTCACCGGTGCTGATGCCGTTGGCGAAGGAGTGGATGCCATCGCTGTTGAACGCGGTGTTCCACTGGAACGCGATCTCGACTTCCTGCTCTTCTTCGACGGCCTCGAAGTACCCCACGGTTTCGAACAACGCCTCTTTGGCATCGTTGAGATGCGTCACGAAGTCGATGATGCCGCCGTCGTACTTGAACGCGATCCAGTTCTGATTCTCTGCGGTGGTCCGCAGATCGCGGAACTGGATCTGCAAGCTCCGGTTGAGGAACGCCATCATCTGGAACCGTTCGAGCAGCGTTTGCGCTCGGAAGACGGTCTCCTCGAAGATCGAACCATCCGGCCAGAACCGCACGGTCGTGCCGGTGCCACTTGGCGACACGCCGGTTTTGGTCAGCGGCGCATCGGGCATACCGCCGTCCTTGAACGACATGCTGTAACGATCGCCGTCGCGGTCGATGTCGACCTCGACTTTGGTGGACAAGGCGTTGACGACCGACACGCCCACGCCGTGCAACCCGCCCGAGACCTTGTAGCCCTCGCCGCCGAATTTGCCGCCGGCATGCAGGACCGTGAGCACGACCTCGGCGGCGGTCAGCGGCGCATACTGCTCGTGCACGCCGACCGGGATGCCACGGCCGTCGTCAGCGACCTCGCAGCCGCCGTCGTCGAGCAGGGACACATCGATCGACGAACAGTGCCCGGCCATGGCTTCGTCGACGGAGTTGTCGACGACCTCATACACGAGGTGATGCAAGCCGGTGGGTCCGGTGGACCCGATGTACATACCGGGGCGTTTCCGGACCGCCTCGAGGCCCTCCAGGACCGTGATGGCCGACGCATCGTAGGCGCCGTCGGCCACCTCGGCGCTGCGGCCGGAACGGAGGGCGTGGGCGGTGTCGTCGGGTTCGGCTTCGGTCGCGACGTCCGTGGAGAGGGACGGATCGGATGCGGTAGAAGTCTCGTCGGTATCGGCCATGGGGCGGCCCTTCTGGCTGGTCGAGTAACACAGGTGATCGTGCCGCAGCGGGAGCAAAGACGGCCGACAACAAGAGGGCAAGAGATCGCTGCAATCACAACGATTTTTGCCGGCTGTTGGACGACACTCCCCGGGAAATCACAACCGTGTCATCTTAGCAGCTCAAGGCCGTATTTCAGCCCATGCCAGCGTCCGGATCACGAGGGTGCAGAAGCGGTCAGCGTCGAGGGCGAACGCGGGTCTGTAGCCGGGTGATGGATGCATCGCCGACGATGGCATCGACCGCCTCGAGCAGGCGGGCCGCATCCCACTGAAGTTGGCTCGCCCAGGCGGGATCGTCGACCGCGATGACCAGGCACCCATCGGCGATCTGCAGGGGTTCGGTGTGGGCGGCGATGGCTGGTCCGGCAATCTCGGCCCACTGATCGAACACCGTGCTGACCGTCGACGCTTTGGGTGCCCCGAGGTGTCGCAACACCGCTTCGACCGAGCCGGCGATGGGTTTGGGACGCCCGTTGTTCAGCGCGGACGGGGTGACGGACCAAGCGCTCCAAGCGCCGTACTTCCTCATGACGAACCGAACACTAGCGAATGATTCTCGATGAACATCGTCTGCGCCGGTTGGGCCCGGGGGGGCAACCCGGCGGCGGAGGTGAGGATGGCCTGGCCCGGAGGGAGATGCTCGAGCAGTGCGTCACTGCGAGCGGGGTCGAGCTCGGAGAAGATGTCGTCGAGGAGCAGCACCGGCGGTTGACCGATGTCGGCCGTGATCAGTCGATGCGCCGCGATGCGCAGGGCAAAAGCCAACGAGCGCTGCTCACCTTGCGAGGCGTGCGTACGCGAGGCCAGCGTGCCGATCGTCAACGACAGCTCGTCTCGATGGGGTCCGACCGTCGTCACCCCGCGGCGGACGTCGTTCTTGCGTTGCTCCCGCAGCGCCTCGAGCAAACTCTCCGGCCCCCAACTGCACAGGTAGTCGGCCCCCACATGGGCCGGTGATTGTGCGAGCTGATCGTAGGCCTCACCGATCATCGGTCGCAGCGCGTCGAGCGTGTCGATTCGCCCCGCGACCAAGGCCTCCCCCGCCACCGACAGCTTGTCGTCCCACACGTCGAGGGTCGCTTCGATGTCGGGAGTGAGTCGACCTCCGGCTTGCTTCAGGAGTGCGTTGCGCTGCTTGAGCACCTTGTCGACGTCGGTACGCACCCTGTCGTGCTTCTGGTGCCGTCCGACGAGGGTCTCGTCGAGGTAGACCCGCCGATTGCTCGGGCCGCCCTTGATGAGCTCCAGATCGTCGGGCGAGAACACCGAGACCTGAAAGACACCCACGAGGTCACGGGCCCGGGTGAGGCGTTGCCGATTGACCTGCATCCGCATTCGACCCTTGGCCGGTATCTCTGCCTCGATCAACACCTCGCGCCCGTCGCTGTCGACTTCGGCGCGCACGATTGCTCGTTCTGCGCCGAGGCGCACGAGCGCGTCGTTGGGGGCACCTCGGAACGAGTTGAGCGACGCCAGCCACGAGATCGCTTCGATGAGGTTGGTCTTGCCTTCGCCGTTCTTTCCCAAGATCGCATTGAGCCCATCCACGAGTTGGGCATCCAGTTGGGTGTAGCCGCGAAAGTCGGTGAGCAACAGTCGCCGAAGCAGCACGTAGCTAGGAGACCCGGACTGGCATCAGGAGGTACACGAAGTCGTCGTTGCCGACCGAGCGCAACAGTGCGGGCTTCAGCGCGTCGACGGTTTCGAGGGTCACTTCCTCGCCGAGGGTCACTTCGATCCCATCGACCAGGTACTCGGGGTTGAACGCCACCGTGAGTTCCTCGTCGCCGTACTCCGCATCGACCGCTTCGTGCGCCTGACCGACATCTTGGGTGACGGCGACAAGCTCGAGGACGTTGTCCTTCATGATGATGCGAACCGGCGTCGCCTCCTGGGCCAGGAGGCGGACGCGGCGGACCGCGTCGAGCAGCGAATCGCGATTCACCGTGAGACGGTTGGGATGGTTCTTCGGGATGAGTCCGCGATAGTTGGGGAAGTCTCCCTCGATGAGTCGCGTCGTGACCGAAACATCGCCGACCTCGAAGGTGGCATCTTTGTCTCCGAGACGAAGCGTGAGCGCACTGTCGTCACCCAAGACCCGGGCGAGTTCGTTGAGCGACCGCGACGGAACCAAGACACTTTGGTCGCCTTCGAGCACCGACGTACCGGGAATGTCGCGCACCGCGAGCCGATACGAATCGGTTGCCACGAGGCGCAGGCCGCCTTCCTCGGCGGCCATGAGCACGCCGGTGAGGATGGGTCGGGAGTCGTCGCTCGACGCCGCCGGGATGACTTGGCGGAGCGCGTCCTTGAACACGGCAGCATCGAGTTCGACCGCTTCGCTCGAGGGTGCCGCCAACTTCGGGAACTCATCTGCGGGCATCACCCGCAAGGAGAACTCGGAGCGTCCGGCCGATATCTGCGCTTCCTCGCCATCGACGCTGAGCTCGACCTTGCCGTCGGCGACCGCCCGGATGATGTCGGACGCCAACTTCGCCGGCAACACGGCAACGCCGTCGGTGTCGCCCGCGACCGTGATCGACACCGAGATCGTGAGATCGAGATCGCTGCCTGTCAGGCGAAGCTGGTCGCCCTCCAGGACGACATGGACGCCGGACAACACGGGGAGTGCGCCGCCTCGGTTGCTGACAGCACGGGCCGCAATGGCAAAGGCCTTTTCGAGTGCTTCTCGTTCGCAACGGAACTTCATGGTGCTGAACTCTTTCTAAATCTCAGGAGGTCTGTAATCAGGTAGTGGGGAGTAGTAGGGGGTGTGGATTGTGGAGATAGTGACGTTTTGCCTGGTCAGCGGGGCGATTCTTGTCCCCGTGATTTCCCCAGCGGTCCACAGGGGCGCACGCTTCGAGAAGATGGCGAAGAGTTGTCCGGAGATCTTTGCCGATTTCCCCGGGAAAATCACAACCTGTCCACAGCCTTGTGCAGAGGACAACCACGAGAAGAACAACGCAGAGAACACCGATGTTGGACACTAGTGCCCAGCGGCGACGGAGTGGCCATCTGACAGCCCGGCATCGCCGGCACTACCCGTTGGACTTGATGCGCTGGGTGAGTTCGGTGACCTGGTCATAGATCTGTCGTCGCTCCCGCATGAGGTTGTCGATCTTGTCGACGGCGTGGATCACCGTGGTGTGGTCGCGCCCGCCGAACTCTCGAGCGATGGCCGGATACGACATCTCGGTGAGCTGGCGGAACACGTACATGCTGATCTGACGGGCGGTGACCAGCGGTCGTCTTCGGCTTTGGCCGATGATCTCGTCGATCGGAAAGCCGAACATGTCGGAGGTCTCTTGCAGCATGAGGCTCGGCGTGATTTGGCGAGGGCCCGATTGCGTGACGATGTCGTGGAGGACCCGCTCGGCCAACTCGACGGTGAGGGGTTCGGAGGTGAGGCTGGCGAACGCGGTGACGCGGGTGAGCGCGCCTTCGAGCTCACGAATGTTGTCGGTGATATGGGTGGCGATGAATTCGAGGAGGTCGTTGGGTACCGGATCGGTCTCGCTCTGGCCCTTTTCTCGCAAGATGGCGAGACGGGTTTCGAGATCGGGGGGCTGGATATCGGTGGTGAGACCCATCTTGAAGCGGCTCTTGAGTCGATCCTCGAGGGTGGACATCGAGTCGGGCGGCCGGTCCGAGGACAGCACCACTTGTTTGTTCGACTGATGCAGATGATTGAAGTTGTGGAAGAACTCCTCTTGGAGGCCTTCTTTCCCTTCGAGAAACTGGATGTCGTCGACGAGGAGCACGTCGACTTCGCGGAAATGGCGTTTGAACTCGATCTGTTGATTCGTTCGAATCGCTTCGACGAACTGGTTCATGAACGTTTCGCAAGAGACATAGCGCACGGTGTACTGCGTGTAGTGCGCCTCGACGTAGTGGGCAATGGCCTGCAGCAGGTGGGTTTTGCCGAGGCCTGCATCGCCATAGATGAACAAGGGGTTGTACGAGCGGCCCGGCGTTTCGGCGACGGCGAGAGCGGCGGCGTGCGCAAACCGATTTGAGGTGCCGGCGACGAAGTCCTCGAAGGTGTACCGCTCATTGAGCTCGCTACCGGCCATCGCTGCGGGGGTACGGGCCGATGTACGGTTCGCCGGCCGAACGGTGCCGAGGTCGCGCACATCGATGACACCGCTCATATCGCGGTCGTCGACCGGATCGTTTTCGAACGCGAGCTGCAGGGGACCCGACGGTGCGACGTCGATGGTGATGGTGAGCGGCGACCCGTTGGCCTCGGTGATCTCGGCCTCGAGGATTGGCATGTACCGCTCCTCGATACGGTCTTTGACGACTCGAGACGGGACGGCGAGGAGTAGGGCATCATCGCTGAGGTCGATGGCCTTCAAATCGAGGAACGTGGTTTGCCACACCGCCTCGGAGACCTGGTCGCGGATGGCCGCGGTGCAGATACCCCACATTTGTTCGACTGGTTCCACGAGCTCTCCTGACCGGTGTTTTCCACACCGCCGTCCACACTTGGGGAAAGTGCAGGTTATCCACAAGGTTGTGGATGTAGACAACGGGGAATATAGGCTGATATTTCGTTGAAATTCCGCCAAATCCACCGTCAACAAGCCCGGCCTGCTGTGGAAGGGTGGGGACCGTACCATTTGGCGAGACGCGTGCAAATCGGACGCCATATTTCGCGAAATGCCTGCTCAAACCCGTCGAACTACAGCGATGTAATGCACCCGACTTGGATTTCTGTCCAACCGGAGGATCCGGTGGTCGCGGGGATGGTGGCGCAACGTGCCGTCGATACCACCTTGGGTGGTTACGACGCCGGTGGTTACGGAGGGGGTTGCCGGGCGCCGAGGTGTGGTTTCGCGCGAATTGCTCGTAGCGTAAACCCCTTGTGCCGTCGCGCGAATCCGCGGAAGTGGAGGGTTTCGACGGTCCGTATTTCTGGCCGACCACCCGGTCGCCAGACCGCGACAGATACGCGTCGGCGTCGCTACACGCGACGACGCAGGAGACATCATGAAGAGGACCTTCCAACCCAACAAGCGTCGCCGTGCCCGCAAGCACGGATTCCGCGCTCGTATGCAGACTCGTGGCGGTCGTGCGGTCGTGCGTTCGCGCCGCCTCAAGGGCCGCAAGCGCCTCTCGGCCTAGTCATGTGATTGGTCGGATTCGTACGAAGGCCGACTTTGCGCATCTGCGCCGTGCCGGGCAGACCGTGAAGTCGGGCGGATTGCGGATCAGGCATGCGCCGCCGAACACCCCGGGCACCGAGCCGGCGGTTCGGGTGGCGTACGCAATTTCGAGGTCCGTGGGCAACGCGGTTGTTCGCAATAGGCTTCGGAGACAGTTGCGTGGCGTCTTCGAGCGTCTGCTTCGCCAGTCCGATGAACTTCGGCCCGGCGATTACCTCGTCACCGTCACCCCGGCCGCCGTCGGGTCGCAATCGACAGAACTGGAATTGTACGTGAAGGCTGCTGTGGAAGAACTCCGCACGAGAAGCGAATCCGCCAAGCGAGGTGCAAAGGCGTGAGCATCGCGGCGCGTCTCGCCCGCCGGGCCATCCGGGGATACCAGTTCGTATCTACGGGCCGTCCGTCTCGTTGTCGCTACATTCCCACGTGCTCGACCTATGCCGCCGAGGCCATCGAAGTGCACGGGGCGACCAAGGGCCTCTGGCTCGGGACTCGCCGCATTTGCCGATGTCATCCGTGGGGCGACCACGGTTACGACCCCGTACCGGTGAGGCCATCGACGGCCGTCGGTACGCAGATAGATCGGAAATCCCTTGTTTGATCTCATTGCCAGTTACCTGGCGTGGCTCTATGACCTGACCAGTTCCTACGGCCTCTCGGTGATCTTGCTCACGCTCACGGTGATGATCGTGGTGACGCCGCTGACCTTGAGCGGTACGAAGTCCATGATGCAGATGCAACGCCTGCAGCCGGAGATGAAAGAGATCCAGGCAAAGTACAAGGACGACCGCGAAACCCTCAACCAAGAGATGATGGCGTTCTACCAGGAGAACGGCATCAATCCGGTGGGTGGTTGCCTCCCGCTGTTTGTGCAGGCCCCCGTGTTTTACGTGTTGTACCGGGTGGTCGGCGGTCTCACCCGGCGCGTGACCGACGTCGGTGCATCGATTGGCAGCGTGTCAATCGGCCAAGGCGACACCCTTCCCACCGAAACCTTCACCTTCACGCACAACTTTCACCCGGAATACATCAGCGAATCCTCGTCGATGTCCCAGGACCTCTCGAACAACGACGAGATGAAGTTCTTGGGCGTCGATCTTGCCGACTCCGCGCTCGACGCGATTCGAGACAGCTTCTTCCACGGATTTCCCTACTTGCTGATGATCGTGATCGTCCTGGTCACGAGCCTCTATCAGCAAAAACAGATCAAGGGTCGCGCGAGCTCGACCGCTGCGGTGAACCCGCAACAGGAAGCGATCATGAAGATCCTTCCCTGGTTCTTGCCGGTGATCTCGTTCACGCTGCAAGCGGCGCTGGTGGTGTACTTCATCGTCTCCAACCTGTACCGCATCGGTCAGCAGTCCTACATCACCCGCACGTTGTACAGCGACGAACACCACGTTGGTGCCGCCACCTCCGGGGGTGGCGCCGGCAAGGCTGCGAAATCGGGAACCGGTACAAAAAAGAGCGCTGCGAAGAACACCGGCACGAAGAACAGCGCTGCCGGCAAGAAGCAGACAAACAAAAAGACCAAGGACCAGTCGGGCTCGAAACGAACGACCCCGCCCAAGTCATCGAATGCTCGACGATCGAGCAACGGTGGCCGAACGACACCCAAGGGGTCGTCGACGTCGAACCGACAAGGTCCACGAAGAGAGGCGTCGGTAGACCCGAAGCCTCGTAAGAAGAAAAGGAAGTAACTCGTGGAATGGGTTGAAGCAACCGGTCGCACCGTGACCGAAGCCAAAGATGCCGCCCTCGATCTGCTCGGCGTTGCCGGCGACGAGGCTGAATTCGAAGTCATTGCCGAAGCGGAAAAGGGTTTGTTCGGTCGGGTCAAAACCGAGGCGCGCGTTCGATCGCGCGTTCGGCCGACGCAACCTCGCCCCAAGGTTGAACGTGACCGTGGACGCGGTGGCAGAAACAAAGGCCGAGCCAAGAGTGGCGGTGACAACAAGAGTGGCGACAGGGCCGCAAACCGCGACAGCGGCAAGTCCGGCGGCGACGCCAAAAAGGGCCGAGACGCCAACCGTGGCCAACGTCAGCCGGTTGCTGCCAGCGGCGGCAATGGTGGTTCAGGGAATGGTGGTTCAGGGAATGGTGGTTCCGGAAACGGCCAGGCGAAAACCGACAGTGCCCGAACAAGCGATGCCGGGGACGCCGGCGGAGATTCCCGCCGAGGCCAATCGGCCCCACGCGACGCTGCCCCCGCCGGGACGGGCGTCTCGTTGGCCGAGCAAGGCACGACGGTTTCGGACTTCATGACCGGTCTGGTCGATGCCTTTGGGCTCACCGCCACCGTGAACACCGTCACCATCGACGAGGAAACCCTCGAGATTCAGGTGGAGGGTTCCGAACTCGGACTCCTGATCGGTCCCAAGGCCAACACACTGCGATGCGTGCAGGAACTGTCCCGCACCGTTGTGCAGCGTCAGGGCGATCGCGAGCAGGGCCGTGTCCGTGTCGACGTCGGTAGCTACTATGCCGAACGCCGTGCGTCGCTCGCTCGCTTCACGACCAAGGTGGCCGAGCAGGTGCGCGAGACCGGTGAAGAGGTCGCGCTCGAGCCGATGCGAGCGGCCGACCGGAAGGTCGTGCACGACACGATCGGCGAACTCGACGGTGTCGACACGATCTCGGAGGGTTCCGATCCGGACCGCCGGGTCGTGATCACCCCCGCCGGCAACTAGGACCGGGAAAAGGTCGGCCATGGAGAACACCCCCGTGGACGATCTCGAACCACTTCTGGCCGTACTACGAATTGGAGCGACGCAGGGCCTCATCGGCCCTGCGTCGCTTCGTTTTCACATCGAACACAGCCAGAGCTTTCTTTCCCTCGTGGACGCCGTCCCGGATTCGGCCGTCGATATCGGTTCAGGCGGGGGTCTTCCCGGTCTGGTGTTGGCGTACCTGCGCCCCGAGATGCATTGGACCTTGGTGGACGGACGGGCCCGATCAACCGATTTTCTCTCCGAGGCCGTCGAGGCGTTGCACCTGACGGACCGCGTCGCAGTGGTGCAGGCTCGAACCGAGGAACTCGGTCGTGAGGAGCAATGGCGTGAGCGGTCTTTGCTGGTGACCGCCCGCTCGTACGGGCCACCAGCGGTGGTTGCGGAAGGCGCGTCGGCGATACTGGCCGTCGGCGGCCGACTGTTGGTGAGTGAACCACCGGAGCAGCCGGCGCGTTGGCCGACCGCTCCCCTGGCCGAACTCGGCCTGGAGCCGGGTCCGACGCTCCGTACCGACTCGGGCACCTTCCAGGTGCTCACCAAGGTGACCCCGATTGGCGATCGATTCCCTCGCCGCACCGGTGTGGTCGTCAAAAAACCCTGGTTTTGAGCCAACTTTTCACGTGAAACCCGATCTGTTGTTGCGATCGGCTGCGACCACGGCGACAATGGTGGACTGTGACGACTTGGAATACTCCTTCGTCGGGCGATGATGGATCGAACGCTATGGGTGCCGGCGAGACTTCGGTTCCGCCCCTGCCGCCGGTAGTACCCGAACCCCAGCCCGAGTCCCCCCCCGAAGCACCTCCCGCGCGGCCCGTCGAGGCCCAGCCGGCGAGTGTGGGCGCAGAGATTGCTGCCCAACTCCGTTCGATGTCGGAGGTGCCCGCCGAACCGGAGCCGACGCCGAACACCTGCCGAATCATCGCGATCGCCAATCAAAAGGGTGGTGTCGGGAAAACGACCACGACGGTGAACCTCTCGGCGGCGCTCGCCGAAGCGGGCTATCGAGTGCTGATCGTCGATCTCGATCCCCAGGCGAATGCCAGCACGGGCCTTGGTTTGAATCCCCGTGCGCTCGAGAAGTCGATGTACGACGTCATCTTGAACGATGCGTCGATCGCCGATTGCGCCGAAGCCACCGCGATGAAGAATCTCTTTGTTGCACCGTCGAGCCTCGACCTGGCCGGAGCCGAGATCGAGTTGGTGCCGGCCTTCAACCGGGAACGCCGTCTCCAGAGCGCGTTGGCCGAGGCGGCACCCGACTATGACTACATCTTCATCGACTGTCCCCCATCGCTGGGTCTACTGACCATCAACGCACTGACGGCGGCGGCCGAAGTCCTGGTACCCATCCAGTGCGAGTACTACGCCCTCGAAGGTTTGGGCCAGTTGCTGCGAAACGTTGAACTCGTCAAGAAGAATCTGAATCCGACGCTGACGGTCAGCACGATCGTGTTGGTCATGTACGACGCCCGCACCAAACTGGCGGCACAAGTGGCCAAGGAAGTGCGTGACCACTTCGGTCCGGTGGTGTGCCGCCAAGTGATCCCTCGGTCGGTGCGTTTGTCGGAGGCGCCATCGTTTGGGCAGCCGATCATCACGTTCGATCCGATGTCGCGTGGTGCCATTGCCTATCGCGGGCTCGCCAAGGAGGTCGCCAGTGCAACGTCGTAGCGGAGGATTAGGGCGCGGACTTGACGCGTTGATACCGGGCGAACCCCGAGAGAACGACCATGTCGCGCCACTGGGTCTGACGGATCTGGCGATCGAGCAGGTGCATCCCAACCGATATCAACCCCGCGATCACTTCGACGAGTCGTCGCTTGATGCCTTGGCGGCGTCCGTGAAGGAACTCGGGGTGCTCCAACCGATTTTGGTCCGTCCGGACGGCGACGGCTTCGAGCTCATCGCCGGCGAGCGGCGCTGGCGGGCGGCGCGCAGAGTGGGACTGCGTACGATCCCGGCGATCGTGCGCACGATCGATGATCAGAGTTCGCTCGAACATGCCGTCGTGGAGAACCTGCACCGCGAAGACCTGAATCCCCTCGAGGAGGCGGCCGCCTATCAGCAGCTCATGCAAGAGTTCGGTCTGAGCCAGCCCGAGGTGGCCACCCGTGTCGGAAAGAGCCGATCTGCCGTCGCCAACACCCTTCGCCTGTTTCAACTGTCACCGGCCGTGCAGCGCTACGTGCTGGACCAGCAGATCACGGCGGGTCACGCTCGAGCACTCTTGAGCCTCGATGAGGACGGTGAACGGCTGAAGCTGGCCGAACGCGTCATCGAAGAGGGTTTGAGTGTCCGCCAGGTCGAAGCAATTGTGCGTGGGGACACCCAGGTTGATCTTCGCCCGAACGAACCCGAAGTGACTCCGGCGCCTCGTGGTGGCACCGGTTCCACCAAGCGGGCCGGCCGATCGACCAAAGATGCCGCACTGCTCGAACTCGAGGAGCTTCTGGCCGAGCAATTACAGACCCAGGTAGATCTGTCGATGACGGCCAGCCGGGGCAGAATAACGATTGATTTTGCCGATTTGGACGACCTCGAGCGCATTTTCCGGGTCATCAGCTCCTGAAAAGCGCCGGTTTTCCGGTCCGAACCCGAGTTATCCACAGGAGTGTCCACATCGTGTGGTTAACGTTGTGGCCCGTGTGGACAGTGGGCCTGCAGCCCGCTACTGAGGCAGGACACGGCCAACACGGCGTGGTCAGGACCGGGTAGTCGGAATAGGTCAGGCGTCGTCGTCCGGACCAAGTGGGTTTTCACACCAGGCGGTCAACATGGTGACAATGGTGTCAGCCAGGGCCGCCGTGCGCCGGACCACGCGACTCGCCGGACCGATATCACACCAAATGGCGGGCATGCGGGTCTCGCGGAGGATCGGGAGTCGTCCGCCTGCGATCTGTGCCTCTTCCAGGGCCAGAACCCGGGGCAAGAACTCTTCAGCCTGGAGCGCAAGGGCCCGACCGCCGTCGGAGGTGAAGCCTTCGGTTGAGAAGTAGGTGGCGGTACACAGCGCCTCGGCATGGACGCGGAGACCGAGATACACCGACCCGTCGAATGCGTTGGCCGCGGCGGCCTGTACGGACAGATCGGGCTCGTGGAGCGTGAGGACCTGGGCCTGATGACGGCGCAGCGCTCGGCCGATCGCGTCGACCAATGCCGGGCTTTCGCCGCATTCTCCGATGACGACCTGGCGGCCGGCGAGTTGCGGGGCGGCGCTGCGGAGGTTCTCGCGCTCCCGTACGCTCGCAACCGCCCGCTCGCTCTGACGGCCGCCGAAGCGGTGCAGTTCGGCGATGGTCCTGGGCCCCGCGATGCCGTCGATGGGTAGGGCGACGTTTCGCTGAAAATCGCGGATCGCCCGTTCGGTGTCGGGGCCGAGGATGCCGTCGACCCAGCCCGCGTCGAACCCCAGCGTCCCGAGTTGAATTTGCAGGGTGGTGACATCGCTACCCCGAAGCATGGGGCTCTGGCGGTACAACGGGCGGTCGCCCAGACGATATCCCGCCTCGACCAGAGCGATCCAGGTCCGCTCGTCCACGACGCCGTCGGCTTCGACGCCGCGGTCGGTTTGGAGTGCCTTGACCGCAGCTTCGGTCCGGGGACCGAAGCTCTGGCCGTCGTCGGCGACACTGAAGCCGGCATCGACGAGGCGACGGTGCAGGTCCTGAATCGGCGCGCCGGTATTACCGACGGTCAGGGGCAGGGGAGAAGCATCCAAGCCGCCCAGGATAGTGGATGGTGGTCGATCCGTGACCGGCGGCAGAGGAACGGGGGTTTGCGGGTGATCGTTACAGGAACTCGGCGAGTTCCTCGACCAATTGTTCTTTGCCCTTGGCACCGATCATGCGTTTGACCGGTTCGCCGTCTTTGAAGATGATCATCGTCGGAATGCTCATGACCTCGAAGCGGCGGGCGATGTCGGGTGCATCATCGACGTTGAGTTTCGCGATCTTGATGTTGGGCTGCTCGTCCGCAATTTCGGCGAGGATGGGAGCGATCATCTTGCAGGGGCCACACCATTCGGCCCAGAAGTCGACGAGTACTGGCGCTGACGCCGAGCCGATCTGCTCGTCGAAGGTTGCGTCATCGAGGTTGGTGATTGCGTCAGACATGGCGGTTCTTTCTTGGTTCGATCTTGCTACGAGTACAAACGCAGGGCCCGATGACTTCATTCCCGGCGGGGCCCGGCCTCAGTGGTGTCTCAGTGCTGGGCTTCCAGGTACCGCTCGGCGTCGATCGCGGCCATGCAGCCGGAACCGGCAGCCGTGATTGCCTGGCGGTAGTAGTCATCTTGCACGTCGCCGCAGGCGAACACGCCCTCGACGTCGGTCTTCGCGCTATCGGGATGGGTGATGAGGTAGCCGTTGTCCTTGCGCGGCAATTGATCCACGAAGAGGTCGGTGTTGGGCCGGTGTCCAATTGCGACAAACAATCCCGAGACCGCGAGCTCGCTGGTCTCGTCGCTGAGGTTGTTGCGCACGGTGAGGCCCTCGAGCTTGGTGTCGCCATTGATCGCGTCGACCTCGGTGTTCCAGTGCACCTTGATCTTGTCGTTGGCCAGGGCGCGGTCCTGCATGATTTTGGATGCCCGAAACTCGTCGCGGCGCACGAGGATGTGCACGGTGCTGGCGAACCTCGTGAGGAAGCTGGCTTCCTCGAGCGCTGAGTCGCCGCCACCGACGACGGCGATCTCCTCGTCGCGGAAAAAGAACCCATCGCAGGTCGCACACGTGGAGACGCCGTGGCCCATGAGCTTCGCCTCGTTGTCGATGCCCAGCAGCAATGACTGTGCGCCCGTGGAGACGATGACGGTCTCGGCGAGGTGCGTGGGCTCGGGGGCCTCGGGATCGCCGACCCAGATGCCGAAGGGGCGTTTCGAGAAATCGACCCGAGAGGCTTTGACCGTGTTTATCTCAGCGCCGAATCGGGCCGCTTGGGCCCGGAAGTCGGCCATCAACTGGGGTCCCATGATGCCTTCGGGGAAGCCAGGGTAGTTCTCGACGTCTGTGGTCAGCATGAGCTGCCCACCCGGCTGGTCGCTGGTGGAGGATGGTTCACCCTCGAGGACCAGTGGCGCGAGATTGGCGCGAGCGGTGTAGATGGCGGCGGTCAGGCCCGCGGGGCCAGAACCGATGATGACGACTTCGCGGACGTCGGGTGATGCACTCATGAGAGCCTTCTCGGGTGTTGGGTGAGAGAGATAACCCGGCGCCGGTATGCGGCATTCCGGGGCGGTCGGGCGGGGTCAGCGCGCGGTCGGGGCCGGCGTCCGAGCCTTGTTCAGGAAGAACAGTCCCGGGAGGTAGAGCACGGCACCCAGGATCAGATACGAGTAGCCGATCTCCCAAGGGATGTAGCTGATACCGCGGACCACAGCGATGAGGATCAAGGCGATGAGGGCCGGGATCATGGTGAGCAGCGCAACAAAAGCGATGGCGCCCTTGGCCGCCGTCTCGACTGGTTTTGTGGTCTTGGACTTGACCAGGTCGATGCGGTCGACGACCTCGGTGGCGATCTTTGCTGGCCAGTCGAGTTCGGCGGTGTTGTCTTCCATCAGTCGATCCTACACCGCCCGTATCCAGGCGCTACTTGGGGCCGGCCGGGTCAGGGCAGCTGTGCGCCAATGCTGCAATCGGAGAGATACACCGTGATCGAGGATTCGTCGACAACGGCGAAGACGGGCTGTTGCAGCACGACGATCGACTCGACGACGTCGGCGTCGGTGGGGAGGTCGAGATCCGGGCACAGATCGACCAACGCCTCCCGGGTGGCGATCGCCGCATCGTCGAGGTCGAGCTCCTGGTCGACGGTGGGAAGTCGGCGGGACTCGACCTCGTCGGCGAACTCTTCGGCCGTGAGAAATCCGGGTTCGAAGTCGGTCGTGTCGAAGTAGTTGGCATCGGGAATCGGGAGACGGGCAGCAGCCGCGGTCGTGCGGGTGCTGTCACCGACGACCGACTCGTCGGCATCGGCTCCGGCGTCGCCGTCGTCGAGCGCCTCGGTCGTCGCAGCGGCCGATACGCCCTGGCCGTCGACGGTTGCATCGTCGCTTGCTTCGGCGTCTGTCCCATCATCACCAGGGGTCGCATCACCAGCCGGCTCACTGAGGGCGTCGGCCGTCGGTGCGTCGGCCGCGGGATCGGGCAACTTCTCACTTGCGGTCAATGCGGCACCGTCGTTCGCTTGGGTCGCCGCATCCTCGGAATCGGATCCGCCGGCGTTGAGCGCAAATGGCACCGCGACGACGAGAGCGAGCACACAGGCGGCTGCGGCCAACCAGCGGGGTGGGATTCGGCGACGCGTGCTGAGCGGTACCACCGGGCTGAGCTCGGGGTGCGGCTCCGGCTCGGGCTGGGGACCGGCCAGCGGGGTCGCAACTGCGGGCACGATGGAAATGTCGGGCGGCCGAGCGGCGAGCACGGCAGCAGCAATCTGGGAGGTTCGGACGGCGTCGTCCACCTTCTCCACCGCCGCGATGGGTGCGGCGAGGCTTCTGAACACTTCGACCCGTTCGAGGAGTTCAGGAGTGGACTGGACCAGAAGGATTTCGGCTTCGGTGGCTTCGCCGTCGAGGTATGCAGAGACGATCTCGTCGCGGTGCTCGGCCGAGAGGTCGGCAGCGACGAGCGGCGAGGATTCGACCCCGTCTGTGGGGTCGTCGCCGGAGGAGGAGGGTGTGCGATCGGTCATGGTTACGGAGTGAGACGTTCGTCGAGGGACTCTGGGTTCCCGAGGATGGTCGCCAATTGTGCCCGACCTCGAGATATTCGCGAGCGAACGGTGCCCGGCCGGAGCCCGAGGGTCTCCGCGATTTCTCGATAGTCCATCCCGAGAAGGTCGCGGAGCACGACGGGGGCCCGGAATTCGGCAGGAAGCTGCTTGAGCGCACGGTCGATCTCGATACTGGTGGTGACCTGCTCGTCGATCGCGCGCGGGGAGGCAGCGCTGCCGGGACCGGCATCGTCGTGACGCTCGTGCTCGGGAAGGCCCGGTTCGGGACGGCGGCCTCGCCGCCGCAGTTCGTCGAGACACGCGTTGGTGGACACGCGGTAGGCCCACGTGGAGAACTGCGCCCGACCGTCGTACCGATCGATGCGGCGGGCGATGGTGATGAGCGCTTCCTGGGTTGCGTCGAGGGCGTCGGCGTCGTTGCCGGTGAGCCGGCGACAAACCGCGTACACGCGGTCGTAGTGGCGATGCAGCAACGTGTTCATCGCTTCTTGGTCGCCGGCTTGTGCGGACGCGACCAGCTCGGAATCGTCGGTGTCAGCGATGGCGCTGCTCACGACGCAGTACTCCAGGATTGATCATGACACAGGACCCAACACAGCGATGCCGCCGATTCGCACTCGGACTCGGGCTGGACCATCGCCCAAGTCGGTTATCCATACCAGTATTGCACCAACCTCGGCGTCGAGGTCGCTGATGGTCACATCGCCGTCGATGCCGGTGGTCGAACCGCTGAACCGCCACTCCGCGAGGGAGTCCTTTGGTGCATCGGCAACATAGATCTCGGTCGCCCAGCCGGTGGTCGGGCTGGAGATGTGGACGGCGTCCACTTGCGTGACCCGATCGAGCTCGAGGATGACGCCGACACCGCGTTTGAGGTTGCCGAAGGACCGGGTGCCGTACCCCTCGGTCTGCCAATAGGTGGCGGGGTCGCCGTCGAGGAGGTTGCCGATGAGGTCCTCGCGTTCGGTCGGGCTCGGACCGCTGCCCTGTGGGTCGAACGACGTCGCGCCGACGATCGAGCGTTCGGGACCGAGGGGGACCGGCGGGCGCTGTTCGCGGGAGGTGTTCGTATCGACGCCCACGGCCCCTCGTGCGGAGTCGAGCAGGTCGCGACCAGCGGTCGTGGCGCTGAGTAACAGGGCTGCGACACCGAGTCCGACGACGATGAAGAGCAGCACGAGGGTCGGTACGAGCCAGCTGCGTTCGGACTCGGCGAACGACTTCGGAGGGTCGATTGCGGTCGAGGTTGTCGGCGGCGTCGCCGGTGGCGGTGGCGGTGCCCGCAGTGCCCCTTGGAGTGCATGGCGAAACGCTGCGGCGTCTGGGAATCGCTCATCGGGATCGATGGTCAGGGCGCGCAGCACCACCGCTTCCAGCGCGGGAGGAATCGCATTGTTGATGCTTCGAGGTGGTGCCGGCGGACCTTGCAGCCGCGCGAGTGCAGTCGCCATGTCGTTGTTGCCATCAAATGGCGCCCGGCCGCAAAGCGCCTCGTAGAGCACGACCGCCAGTGAATAGATGTCGCTTCGGCCGTCGACGTCGTCGCCGCGGACCTGCTCGGGCGACAGGTAGCGGGCCGTGCCCATCGTCGCGCCGGTCGCGGTGAGGTCCGGATCGGATGCCAGTTTTGCGATGCCGAAGTCGGCGACGATTACCCGACCGTCGTCGGCGAGCAAGATGTTCGAGGGTTTGATGTCTCGATGTACCAGGGTCATCGCGTGCGCGGCTTCGAGCGCCTCGGCCACGGTGCTGATCACCGCGCAGGCGTCCTCGAGGGGTGGATGGGGATTCTCGTCGAGCCAGGCCCGCATCGTGATGCCATCGATCAACTCCATCACGATGGCTTCGAGATCGGGTTCGGAAATCTGGTCGTAGATCGACACGATGGCGCGGTGGGTCAACCGCGCGGCCGCAACGCCCTCTGCTCGAAATCGAGCGACGAAGCGTTCGTCGGTTTGAAGGTGGTCGTGGAGCACCTTGACGGCAACCCGGCGTTCGAGCACCTCGTCGGTGGCATCCCAGACGTGAGCCATGCCACCGCTACCGAGCAGGTGCCCGAGACGGTAGCGATTTCGGAGTCGTCTCCCGGCGAGTCGTTGGTGCCCACCGACGCGCGGCACGTCAGACATGGCCATGTACCGTAGTGCCAACTTCGCGCCACGTCGCCGCGCCGCTGGTGAAGCGCCTGCGAGGTCTCAGCGGCTGGTCACTTGGCTCGTTGAAACGCCACGCCCATGACGCGCGGTCCGCCGTGGGTGCCGATGACGGCGCCGATCGGACTGATTCGCACTTGCGCCATGTCGACGTGGGGCTCGAGCAAGGCGATGAAATCGTCGACGTCGGGGGCCATTCCGTGCATCACCGCGAGGCGTTCGACCTCGCCGTACGAAAGCAACTTGTCACGCAGCCACAACAAGGCCTTCTTGCGGGTTCGCTGCTTGGCCAGTTCTTCGACTTCCCCGGTGGAGATATCGATGATGGGCTTGATGGAAAGGAGCCCGCCGAGCAGCGCCTGCGCCCCGCCGATGCGCCCACCCTTCTTCAGGTTGTCGAGGGTGTCGAGGGCACCGAATACGTGGGTGCGCGATTTCATGTCCTCGATGCTGGCCAGAATCGTCTGCGCATCGTCACCGTTGGTCGCGGCCTCGGCCGCGGCGCTGACCATCGAACCGAGCCCGGCGGTGATCGACGCCGAGTCGACGACGTGCACCTTGGGTCCGGTGAACTCGCTCGCCGCGGTTTGCGCCGACTGCATGGTGGCGGAGAGTGCGGACGAGAGGTTGAGGCAAATGATCTCGTCGGCGCCGCTGTCGGCCATGCGGGTGAACGCCTCGTTGAAGGCGCCGGGGGCGGGGGCGCTTGTCTCGGGAAGCTCGTCGGACTCTGCGAGCAGCTTGTAAAAGGCCTCGACGGACAGTTCGGTGCGGTCGGTGTATTCGTCGTTGCCGAACCGAATGGACAAGGGGACCACCTCGACCCCGAGCGCGTCGACCTCGGCGTCGGTCAGGTCGCAGGCGGAATCGGTGACGATACGAACGTTGCTCATGGGGCCGACACTACGCGTCAGTCGGAGCCGGGGCCACCATGCGCCCCGTCTTGCGGTGGGCCCAGAACTGGCGTGCCCACCAGGTCATCAAGACCAGGAGGGCGACCACCGAGATCACGATGCCGAGACCGGAGAACACGGTGGAGCGGACGGTGATCCGGGCCGGCAAGCCGAGCTGCAGCGTCTGATCTGGCGAGCGGACGGTTACTTGCAGCACGGAATCGCCCGTGGTCTTTGTATGCACAGCAACCTCGAGGCGATTGACCCCCGGGGCCAGTCGCTTGGTGATCTCGGCCCCGTCGGGAAACTCGAGCTTGTCGCTCTCCAGAAGCAGCACGGCGTTCACCGGAAAATCGAGCGTGTTCTCGACGGTGAAGGGGATGTCGAAATCGCGAGCGGTGATGCTGATCACCTGCGGCGCAGGGCCGATGACCGAATTGCGAATAGAGCGCACACTGTCGGTGACCGCCTCGAGGTATGCGGCTCGCTCTGCTTCGGTGAGGTCGCCCGCCGCGGAGACCAACAACAACTGGTCGAGGGGAGCGATCGCGTCGCTCGGCGTGACAACCGCTTCGTAGGATCGGAGCACGGCGGCGGCGGCGAAGAGATCGGCTTGGTAGTTGGCCATGCCATCGGGGGCACGAAGGTCCCCCTCGAGCTCCCGACGCAGTGGTTCCGTCCCGGCGACAGTGCCGCTCAGCACGCTCCCGTCGGCCGCGGCCGGGCCGATTGAGCCGAAGTAGTCGCTGACCGATGCGCTGGCGAGTTGCGGTGACCGGCCGAGACCACGCAGGACGATCGTGAGAAATTCGGCGTCGGGTTGCCAATCGGCCGGCGGCGCGAGGATCGTGCCGCGTTCGAGGCCGGGGCGGTCGAGCGCCAGCACTGTGAGGTCGGCGAGCAGGTGGTGCGCGTCGAGCACCGCGTTTGAACTTTGGCCGAAGTATCCGTGGAGAGCGGGATCGAGTTCTGTGGCCCGACCGACTCGCTGATCGGCCTGACTCGTGAGCTCGAACGGCTGCGTGAGGGTGATCGGGAACAGGTCGGGGTCGAGATCGCTCACCCGCTCGGGCGGCGCCAGGAATCGGCGAACGCCGAACTCCTCGAGCGATTCGATGGTCTGGACGGTGTCGGTCGGCTCGAGGAGGCGAACCGTGCTGCGCGGAAGGTCGTCCAGCTGGAGTTCGGTTTGCAGGCTCTGGCGGCCGCGGTCGATCAGGAACCGGTACCGATCGCCGAGCTGCGCGACGCGCCACGCTTCTTCGTCCACCTGCACGTACGGGCCGGCGACGACCTCGCGACCCGTCGTCGCCGTCCGCAGCACGCTGAGCAGCTCGCTTGCGTCGGCGTCTCCCTGCTCGCCGGCGAGGGTGAGGGCGTGGACGAACTCCGGTGACGGAGCGATCGATGCATCGACGCGAGGTGCGTTGGCGAACGCTTGGGCCAAGAGCCGGATGCGGTCGTTCGCCGCGCTGTCGAACACGATCGCACCGTCGCTTTGCAGCGCGGTAGGCGCCGACAGGTCGACGTATATTCCGACGAGGAAGGGAAAGGTGCCGGGTTCGCCGTCGGGAGGCGCAACGATGAGATGGCTGAGCAACTCATCGATGACGGTGTCATCGGCGTCGCGCAGCGTCAATCGAACGGGGTAGACCCCAGCGCGATCGCTGATGAGCGCAGAGACCGCTTCGGGATCGGCCGGCTCGTTGCCGGCGATGTGTGTGTCGACACGCAGGGTGAACAATCCACTGTTGCCGGCACGGAGTTCGGTGACCGGCGTCGGGCCCTGCTCGTGGATCGGCACACCGAGTTCGGCGTTCGGCTCGAGGGTGCGGGCAAACGCGATGCGCGAGGTGACGCGATCGAAGATCTGGGCGTCGACGGTGTACGAACCGCTGTCGCCGGCAACCCGAAAGTCGGCGGTGAAGTTTCCGCCGGGGCGAAGGACGGTGGTTTGCGCCACCAGCTGGATTGCGCCGCTTTGGGCGTATGCGTGTTTGGCGGGGACCGCCGCGACGGCGGCGACGAGCACCAGCGACGCCACGATCCGCGCGAATTTCACCGGCGCGAATTTCGACAGGACGGTACTCATGCCAGCGCCCGCTCGAGTACGGCGAGTCCTTCGGGGACTCGAGTGAAGCCGAGGTGCTCGTACAGACGTAGCGCTCCGGCGTTGCGTTCTTGCGTGTTGACGAGCACGGAGCTGCACCGATGGCGTCGGCTCCAGCGGAGCACCTCATTGACCAGTTCGGTTCCAAGGCCGCGGCCGTGGGTTTGGGGGTCGACCGCGAGCCGTTGGAGGTACCCGACGGTGCCGGCCCGACCGCTCACGGAGTAGCCGAGGATCGGCCCGTCGGACAGCACCCGAAACCGGCTGACCGGCGTCGCATTGATCGCCTCGTCGAGGCCGTGATCGTCGAGCCGCCAGAACGGCTCGAAGGCATCGTGATCGATACGGAGCACGTCGGCCCGGTCGCGTCGCTTGCCGCGGCGAATGAGTGCGGCGGCGTCGGTCTTGGGTCCGATGCGGCTCAGGGTGTGGCGCAGGAGGTGCAGGCGTTCGTGCACCTCGAACCCGTTCCCGAGAAAGGCTCGCTGCTCGGCGGGGTTGAGGGCGGCCGTGATGGCTCGCCCGAAGCCTTCACCAGCGAGGTCATTGCAGGCCCGGAGGATGCCAACGGGAGAGACGGGCGTGACCGGGGCGATATAGCCGACGTCGGCGGCGCCTCTCCACGCGCCAATGCGGTAGCGCTCGTTGCCGTACGTCACCGCGCGGAGCGGCGATCGTCGCCGCGTGCCAATCATGAGCCGATTGTACAAGCCGATTGTGCGGCCGTGGACGCGATCGGCTCAGGTGGCGGGAGCGGTGCGTAAACTCGACGATGTGAGTGTCGTCCTCTTTTCGCATGAACGTTGCCTGGATCATGATCCGGGGTATGGCCACCCCGAGCGGCCGGATCGTCTGCGCGCCGCGCTCGCTGGCCTCGACGCGGCCGAGTTCGGGTCCGATGTCGTGCGCGTGGTGGCGCCCCTCGCGCCGCTCGAGGCCATCGGTGCGGTGCACCCCGAGTCTCTCATCGCCGCCATCGGCGATCTCGCAACCGGTGGCGGTGGAAGAATCGACGCCGACACGGTGGTGAGCGAAGCCTCCTTCGATGCCGCGCGCCTGGCGGCCGGTGCCGGGTTGGCCGCCATCGACGAGTTGACGGCCGGCCCGCACGACGCAGCGTTGTGCCTGGTGCGTCCCCCCGGTCATCACGCGACGGCTGCGCAGTCGATGGGATTCTGCCTGTTCAACAGCGCCGCCGTCTCAGCGATGGCCCTGGCCGACCGCGGCGAACGGGTGCTCATCGTCGACTACGACGCCCACCACGGCAATGGCACCGAGTCGATCTTTTACCGCGATCCCCGAGTGCTGTTCGTGTCTCTGCACCAGATGCCGTTGTACCCGGGTACGGGCGCGGCCTACGACAGGGGGGAAGGTCCCGGACTCGGGTTCACGCTCAACGTGCCCGTCCCGGCGAGGACCACCGGCGACGTGTATCAACGGGCCTTCGACGACGTCATCGCGGCCCGTGTCGATTCCTTCGCCCCGACGTGGCTGATCCTCTCGGCGGGCTTTGACGGCCATCGGGCCGATCCCATTACCGAACTGGGACTGACGTCGGGCGATTTTGCGGCCCTCACCCGCCGCCTCGTTCCACTGGTCCCGCCGGGCCGTTGCATCGCATTTCTGGAGGGTGGGTACGATCTCGACGCGCTGGCGTCCTGCACCGCCGCCGTGACCGCAGAGCTGCTCGGCTCGCCGATTGCCGCCGAGGCGCAGACCTCGGGCGGTCCGGGCGTCGGTCACGTCGACGAGGTGGCGGCCCTCTGGGCAGCCGATGACTGAGAACACGAGCGAGTCAGATCCGGCTCTGGACGCGCTTCTCCTGTCGTGTCG
>CBESNZ010000003.1:0-28343 GCA_965531045.1 uncultured Acidimicrobiales bacterium | reverse complement strand
ACCGCATCGCCCTCCCGCACCTCGTGTGGGCTCTCGAGTCGCTCGTCGAGGGCCGGGTCGTGAACCCGATCCGCGTCGACGGCGCGGTGGCGGCCGCTCGGGAAGCGGGCGTCTCGACGATGGTGACGGTCGGGTGCGATCGTGAGACATCACTGGCCGCAATCGCCGTCGCCGACCGCTACGCCGACGTGTGGGCCACGGTCGGGTTGCATCCCCACGAAGCGATCCACACCGTCGAGACGATCGTCGACCTGTTCGATCATCCGAAAGTCGTGGCGGTGGGGGAAGCGGGGCTCGACTACTACTACGACCACTCGCCCCGCGACGTCCAGCGCCAGGCGTTCGAGGCACAGATTGCGCTGGCCCACGAGCACGGTTTGCCGTTGGTCATCCATACCCGCGACGCATGGGAGGACACCTTCGAGGTGCTCGATGCCGTCGGTATGCCGGTCGATACGGTGTTCCACTGTTTCACCGGCGGTCCGGCCGAGGCACAAGCCGGTCTCGAACGCGGCGCCAAGATCTCGATCAGTGGCATCGTCACCTTCAAGTCGGCCACCGACCTGCAGGCGGCCGTGCGGATCACGCCGCTTTCCTCGCTGATGGTGGAAACCGATTCTCCGTATCTCACCCCCGAACCACATCGCGGCCAGAAGAATCGGCCTGCGCTTGTGACCCTGGTGGGGGAGAAGGTGGCCGAGCTCCACGGCATCGCCCCGAGCGAGGTCGCGGCGGCAACGACGGCGACCGCCCGAGCGTTCTATGACCTCGATCGCCACGAAGCGGCATGGTCGAACGTCGCGATGGAACCGACGCAATAGCCCGTCCGGCGTTGGAATTCCGGCCGTCGCGGCCGGGGATCACGCCGCGATTACCTAACGATCGTTCTTGCCCTCCACCCGTACACGGGCGTCAGATGTTTGCATTTGTGTTACGGACTCCTTACCGTTGACTCGGAGCTTTTCCGAATCAGGGTTCAGAAAGGGTGGAGTAGATGTCTGATCGTGTCGCGGAGCAATGGCGTTTGGCGTCGGTTGCCCTTGTCGCGCTCGCATCGATCCCGCTGCTCATGACCACGATGGGCAGTGCATCCACCTCTGCGGTCGAGACCACGCCGACATCCATCGTGATCGTCGACGGGGTGATCGGCGAGCAAGCCGCCGGGCCTTCCACCACCGAGCTGTCCACCACCGAGTTGCAGGGCGCCGATGCGGTCACCGTCACGAGCATGGTCAATCGCTCTGAAGCCTGGACCGAGGCGCGTTCACAGGCTGGGCCGACCGGGGCAACGGCACTGCAGGGGAACCGGCTGAGCGACGGCGAAGGCCCGCCCCCCGCCACGTCCGCAGACAACCTCGTCGGCGGCGCGGCCGCAACCACGACGACAGACACGCCGCCTACTACTGCTGCTCCGACCACCACCCGTCCGAGCACGTCGACTTCGACCACAGCGACGCCAACCACTGCTCCTCCGACGACCGCGACGCCGACGACCCCGCCTCCAACCACCGCCCCGGCGACGACGGCACCGCCGGCCACTGCACCGCCGGCCACCGCGCCTCCGACCACCGTCACCCCGACCACGGCGGCACCGGCTCAGGAGCTACCACCACCACCGAGTGGCGGTGACCCCACCGCAGAGCAGTGGGCCGAGCTACGCAGTTGCGAGTCTTCCGGACGCTACGACGCGGTGAATCCGACCGGTCAGTACCGCGGCGCCTATCAGTTCGGGCAGGCCACGTGGGATGGTCTGGCGGCCCAGTTCTTCCCCCACCTGGTCGGCATCGACCCGGCAGCAGCATCGGTCGGCAACCAGGACCTCATGGCACTCGCTCTGTGGCGCACCCGAGGCTCGCAGCCCTGGCCGCATTGCGGAAGCCACCTCGTTTCTTAGGTGACGCATTCCCGACCGCACATTCGCGAATTGTTGGACGAGCTCGACACCGGTCCCAAACGGTCGCTCGGCCAGAACTTCGTGGCCGACCCCAACACGGTGCGCAAGATCGCCGCGTTGGCCGACGTCGGCCCCGGCGACCATGTGGTGGAGATCGGTGCGGGTCTGGGTTCGCTCACGCTCGCCTTGGTCGAAACCGGGGCTCGCATCACCGCCATCGAAATCGACCGGACCCTGCAAAAAGTGCTGCGCCCCATGGTCGAGCCGCTGGGGGTGACCGTGATCGATGGCGACGCGATGACCCTCGACTGGCACGGACTGCTCGGCGCCGAACCTGCCGTGGTCGTGGCCAACCTTCCCTACAACGTGGCGACGCCGTTGATCGCCGACCTGCTCGACGAGGTGCCGCAGATCAAACGGTTCCTCGTGATGGTGCAACGCGAGGTGGGCGAGCGGTTGGCTGCCGGGCGGGGCGACAAGACCTACGGATTGCCGTCGCTCAAGGTGAGCTATTGGGCCGAAGCTGCTGTCGTCGGCAAAGTTCCGCCGGCGGTGTTTGTGCCGCAGCCACGCGTCGAATCGGCGCTCGTTCGAATCGTGCGACGGGCCGAGCCGGCTGTCGAAGCTGATGCGGACCGCTTGTTCACCCTCGCCCGCGCCGGTTTCGGTCAGCGACGCAAGATGATCCGGCGGTCACTCAATGGCTTCCTCGACGAGGCCCAGATCGTCGATGCCGGCGTCGACCCGCAGGCCCGCGCCGAGGCGCTGAGCCTGGATGACTGGGCCGCCCTCGCCGCTCTTTCGACGGACTGAGCAGCGGTCTAGGGGCAGACGGCTGCGGTGCCGGCCTCGCGCAGTGCCTGGACGGCCGCTGCGAGTTCGGCGGTCCAGCCTTTGTCGATCGCCTGCTGCGCAAGGTCGTCGGAGATGAACTGATCGGTGGCGCCGGCCGCCTTGGCGGCGCAGACGCTGTCGACGAAGGCCCGCAGTTCGTCCTCGCTGCGACCGTCGAGCACAGGGTGCTCGGCGATGGTAGCGGTGAGGGCTTCTCGCCACGGGTCGGATGGCCCGTCGGTGCTCGGGGTGGCCGGCGCAGTCGACCCGGGGCTGGTTGTGGCGGGAGCGGTGGTCTCGGGGATCGTGGTGGCCAGGCTGGGGGGCAAGGTGTTGATCGGGACCAGTTCGGTGGTCGGCGGGACCGTGATGTTCGGCGGAATCAGGGGTCCGTCACGGGTGACGGAGGTGCCCAACACCTGGGGGTCGCCGGCCGATTTGGCGAGTGTGGTGTCGGTGCCGTCGAACGCGCTGAGCAGGAAGTACCCGGCCGCGAACGCTCCGAGAAGGAGCGCGCCGACCAACCCGGCGCGCAGCAGGCGGTTTGCTTGGTGGGGTTCGTACGAGTCGTACGGGTCGTAATTTTTCGGCATACGTTTGAGGTGGCTCGGCCCAACCGGGGCGTTGGCCGCCGTTCACCCTAGTTGGCAACCCTCGGATTGCTCCAAGCCTGAGGTGGTGGCGTCAGCGCAGATGCTGCCGACGGTCGACCCCGTTCCACTCTCTGAGTGGCGCCTCGGGAGCTGTCGGGATCGGCGGTAGTGCCAATTCTTGGCCCGGAAGAATGAGGTCGGGGTTGTTCGGGTCGGCGAGTCGTGAGCGGTTCGTCTGCACCACGGCTCGCCAATACGGTTCGATTTCGGCATCGCTCGGCGGGCGGCCCCAGTTGTCCTCCAGCGACCAGCGCGCGATCGACCACAAGTGCTCCCCGGGTTTCACGACCCAGTCCACGGAACTCGAGTCGACACCCGTCCCCAGGTCCTGATCGGCAGTACTCGCATCGATGGTCACAGAATCCCCCTGATCCGTGTTCTCGGTGTCCTCCAGCGGTACCAGAGAAGTGGGCACTCGATCAACCGACGGTTCCACGGCCGACGAGGTGGGGAGTACGGCGGTTGTCGTCGTTTGCTGTGACTCGAGCGGTCGAAGGACCGCGGTGGCCCGAGGTTCGCTGTCGTCGAGCGGGGTCCAGCCCGCATCGTGCGACGAGGTGCAAGCCGAACTCAGCACCCCGAACGCGGCCAGCAGCGGGAGCGCCGCCGTCGGGGTCAACGAACGTGCCGCGCCCCGACACCACGACCAACTGTCGGCCAGAGCGTGCAACACGACCAACACGACGATCGCGAGCAGCGTCACCAAAGAGACGGCTCGTACGAAGGTCATGAGGGCCACCGCCGGTCCTGCGCTCACCCACCACTCGCCAATCCCGGTTGGCGATCGCAACGGAAGCGCGGCGCTCGCAGTCGGGCCGGCAACGACGAGGCCGGCGAGCAGGGCTCCCAACGTCAGGGTGAGGCGGATAGGTGAAGGGGCACGTGGCTGCGTTCTGGCCGGTGGCGACATCATGTGGATGCTCCCGTGTCGGTGATCCCACGCAATGGGATCCGTACGATTGTGGAGGCGGTTTCCACCGCGAGTGACCCACAACGGGTCTGCGAAAGATCGATGGTTCGGGCGTTCGCCACGATGGCGGCGGCGGGCACGCTCCCGCTTTGCCAATCGGGCCAGACGAACACCTCGCCCGACGATGGGCGCAGGACGATCGGTACAACGTCGCCTGAACACGCCCAGTCGGCGACGGCAACGATGTCGCCGACGGCTCCGACCTCATAGGGTCGGCCCTCGAATTCGAACGTCGCCGGACCCGGTTGCGCCGGCCCGGATGTGGCGACGGTTCGGCCTGCCGGGGCGCCCCGGCCCGGTTGCCATTGCCAGGTGACTGCCGCGAGGATGAGTAGAGCGAAAACGACTCCCCGCGTTCGGCGGGACATCCTGGGACGCGATGCGGGCAGCGAAGGCCTACGCCGACGCTCGAGATCGACCAACCTTGCGGCCAATGCATCGTCGTCGAGGTCTCCGTCGATCAACTCCCCTGCGAGGCCAGAGAGGTGGTCGGCCATACGTGATGAGGACTCCGGGTCGGGGAGCGACTCGACAAGATCGAGAAGCAAGTACCCGAGGGCACGCAAATCATCATTGGGATCGTCCCCGAAGTTGCGCGGCTCGCCGAGGAGCAGGATGGGCCGCTGCGACGGATCGATCGCAACGGTGCCCGGAGTGATGTCCCCGTGCGCAACGCCGGCTCGATGCAGGTCGCTTACGGTGGCGGCGAGCCCGGCGAAGACGAGCACGACGGCCTGTGTGGCCACAAGCGGATAGTCGGCAAGCGTGGCATCACCGGGCTGCTCGATGGTGATCGACGCCCGGCCATCGGGCTCGGCGGTCGCCAGGATTGCGGACACGCCGGGGTGGGAAAATCGGCCGGATTCCCTGGCGAATTGTTCCATGCGTCGATGTTCGTGGTCTGACTCCGCGGTGTACGTGGTCGAGCCGGGCTCGGTGTGGATTCTCACGACAGCGCCACCGCACAGTCGATGTCGCCGCTCGGGTACCGGTCGCTTTCGAGTGACGCGCTCTGAATCGACGTCAACGTGATACCGCTCGAGGCGCCGGGGATTGCCCGGGCCATGAAGTACTGCGTGCGCAGCCGCAGCGCGACCTTGACCCCTCGACCACTCAGCGGGTCGATGCAAAAGTCGACGAGCTCGACGCCATCGAGTCCGCGTCGCGCCAGGGCGTCACGTAGAGCGGTCTCGACAAGCTCTGGTTGGAGCACGATCTCACCGGCTCCGGAGCGAAGGTCGGCCTCGCTCACACCGAAGCCGACCGCGTCGTTCGCTGCGGCTGCGGCGATGTTGTCGAGTTCGCGTTGTCGCAAGTGCACCGTGCCGAAATCCAAAGCGATCGATCCTAGAATCACCACGATCAGAACCGCCGCTGGCATCAGCATGAGAATCGATGCTCGGTCACTTCGCTGCGGACGTCCTCGCCGATCGATCATGAGCAGACGCCGTCGCTTCGGTAGGGATCGAGGAGTTCGGAGTGTGACGAGGTGGCGTCGATCGACCCGACGAGCCCCCCGATCCACGGAAGGCTGATCATCGGAACGGCACGGGTGACGGTGACGGTGACTTGCCCGCACGCGGATCCGATTGCGTCGGGGGCCATCGCCACACCGACGGTGGCGCTGCCGTCGCTGCCGAATGCACGGAGCGCCTCAGAAGTGCGTTGATGGGCTGCGCTTCGCGCCGCCTCGGGGTTGTCAGCCGCTTCGACAAATGCCCTGGCCCCTTCGCGCGAGGCCGTGGTGACGCTGAGCTTCGCGTCGATGACGGTCCACGCGCTGGTGATCATGAGCGTGGCGACGACCAGTATCAGGAAGCCAAACGGCACGGCCTCGATGCCGGCTACCTGGGCGCGCTCGGTGCGTCGGGGGTGCCCGAGCGGCTTCACTGCACCACCTCCTGTGCGACATCGACCGAACGTTCGATCGAGGTGAACGGCAGGCGGGTGCTGAACCATGACGGGAACACCGAGGGGTGATCGGCCCGAACCTCGACCCGTACCGTGTTCGGGTCGCTGAGGTCCCACCGCAGTTCGACGCGTTCGCGACCGTACTGACCGAGTCGATCGCGCATCTTTGCTTCGGCTCGCGCCGCAGCCGCAGCGCGATCTTCGCCGGCGTCGTACCCAGCGACCTCACGGCCAGCGTCATAGAGCGCGCCGGTGACCGCCGAGGTCGCGTACAAGTGATACATCACCTGAACGCAGAAGAGCAGGAGGACGAGGAACACGGTGAGACCGAGCACGCTCGAGAGCAGGCCGGCGCCGCGCTCTCGTTGGGTATTCGCCTGCATCCGACTCATGCGATAGGCGCTCAGCTAGCTGCCGATTTGCGTGACGTTGTCCTGGATCTGTATTTCGGCTTGACCCCAAATCGAGTTGAAGCCGATCCACATCGCGACACCGAGGAAGGCGATGATGAGGACCGCGATCGCCATCGAGATGACGCCCTCGGCTCGTTCGTCTGTCCGCAGACGCATCAGGGAAATGTGTCCGAGGGCCACGGCGTGGCAGATTCGGTTCAGTCCAAGCGGTGTTGGCAGTCTTGTGGGCAGTGTTGTGGGCATTGTTGCTTTGTCATGTAGGTGACCGGTAGTGGGTTGCACTTGTTGCCTTTCGTCAAGAGCCGGAGAACGCCGAGAGGGCGTCGATAAAGGGGACCGCGAGCAGCACCACGCCGGGAAGCAGCGTGGCGACGGTGACGGGGATCCAGACCTGTTGGTTGCGGCGCTCGATGCGCTCGATCATTCGTCGTTGGGCCTCGCGGCGAATTGCCCGGGCCTCGTCGGAGATGAGGCGGCCGAGGTCGCCCGCTTCGCGATCGAACGCCAGAACGCCGACAAGTCGGTGCACCGCCGCGAGGTCGGCGATCGTGGCCCATTCACGAAGCGCTTCGTCAGTGGAAATACCTTGGCGAATGCGTCGGTGTAGCCGGGTGAAGTCTTGGGCGCACGCGCCGTTGCCTCGCTCAGCGAGCCGGACGATCGTCGCGCTGAGGGAGTAGCCGGCTCCGAGGAGCATCGCCATCTGTTCGGCTATGACCGGCAACTCTGCTTCGAGTCGTTCTTGCCAGCGAGCGGACGAGGTTGCCAACTGTTGCTCAACCAAAAGGAACGCGAGCAGCGGAGCTCCGATGAGCACGAAGAGCGAGAGTGCCGGAGACGCGCCGCCGGCGACTGCGAGAGCCGCAGCAACCGCGGCGCCGCAAACGGTCCACCCGATCTGGCGAACACGAAACTCCGACACGGTTTCCGTGCTGTGTATGCGGTTGAGACGCCGCTCCAGATCTTCGCCGACGCCAAAGAGATTGGCGAGTCGCTCGCCGGCGGTTTGGGCGAGGGGAGCGATGACTTCTCGAAATGACGCAACCGACAGCAGGCCGCCCGCGCCGCCAGCTCGGGCGGCTCCCGGCGTGTAGGGGGCGAGCCGCTCAGCAAGTCGTTTTCGGCGGAACCAGGCGAATTCGGAGAACACCAACGTCAACCCGACCCAACCGGCGAGAAACGCCGGGATGATGACCCTTGCCCCGTTCATCCGAACACCCGACGTTCTTCCGGAAGCGCCATGATGCGCCCGGCCCAGAACCAGCAGAGCACGATGAGTGCCAACGCTGCCACCACGGCCAGCTGGCCGACGGTCGTCGTGTAGGCCGATCTTCCCGAGCCGACGGCCATGCCTGCGCCCGCCATCCCGAGTGGGACGCCGATGACGAACAGTCGGGCGAACCTGGCACCGGCCAGTCTGGCCGCAGCGTCCTTGCGCCCCATCAGATCGAGACTGCGATCTTCGGCGAGCGCTTCGAGGCGCCGCGACAGATCTGCGCCGCCGAGTTCGTGGGCGATCAGCAGCGTTTCGATGACGACGTCTGCGGTGGCGTCGCCCAGTCGCTCCTTGAGCACATCGGCGCATCGGTTGAAATCGGTTGTGAGTAGCCACTCCCGCTCTGCAGCGGCGAAGGCCGGACGCAGCTCTTCAGGCCCCCGCTTACCGACCTCGAGCAACGCCATGGGAACCGACCGGCCGAGCGACCCGGTGAGGAGGCGAACTTCTTCGATCATCACCGGCCAGCTCGTGCGGGCAACGTCTCGAGACGCCTTCCGCCGATTGCGATACCAGCCAAACGGAAAGGTCGTAGCGATGAGCCCGATGAACAGCGCCGGGAGTGCACCACCAAAGGCCGCAAAAGTGAGCGCGGCTGCAACGATCGAAACCGCAGCAACCACGGCGAGAAACTGGCGCAGCTCGACGTGCTCGACCCCGGCCTGAGCGAGCCAAAGGGAGACGCGGTCGTTCGAGCTCGTCCGGCGGTCGGTTGGCCGTTTGTCGGCGTCGGGTCGTAGCCCGCGCCACCCCAGCCCCAACGCCGTGAAGAGGTACAAGGCGCCAAGGGCCGCGATTGAGGAGAGCAGCAGCGCGATCATCGAATCCGTCCGCCCTGCACGGTGGAGTGGGTTCCCAGCACCTCGGCCAGATCGATACCGACCCGGGCGAGTGAATCGCCGAGCCGTGACGGCACCATGCCGGACCACTCCAACGCCTCGGTGGGGGAGCGCCGAGCGAAGATCGGCGTTGTGGTGAATGCCGCCCCCGACGCGTCACCTGCCAGCTCCTCGACGGCGATGATCTCGCTCACCTGCGGGCCGGTAGGGGTGCGCTCGCAGTGCACGACGAGATCGATCGCTTCGGTGACCAAGTTGTTCAAGGCGTTCATCGGGAGATCGCTGTCGGACAACTGGCTGACAAAACGAAGGCGAGTGAGCGCTTGACGGGCGGATCCCGAATGGATGGTGGTGAAGCCTTTGACCCCGCTGGACAGCGTCAACAACAGCGGCAACGCCTCACGGTCACGCACCTCCCCGACAATTGCGATATCGGGTGCCATGCGCAAGAACCCCGCCACCAATCTCCGCAGATCGATGCCGTCGCGGTCGGGGCGAGCGGCGCGCGTTTGCATGCTCGCGACGTTCGCCAGCGGTACATCGGCCTCGAAGACCTCCTCGGCAACGACGACCCGGAGCGTCGGGTCGAGTTCAGCGGCGCAACACGACAGCAGCGTGGTCTTGCCGGCGCCGGGAGCGCCGGCGAACACGATGGTTTGCTTCGCCGAGACGCAGGCGCGGAGAAACGCGGCCGCCCCCTCGTCGAGCGACCCACGCTCCACAAGCTCGGCCAGGTCACGGAACGGCACGCCGGTGAACTTGCGAATGTTCACCATCGTGTGGCTGCCCCTGCTCAGGTCGCCATGCACGATGTGGAGGCGGGCGCCGTTGTCGAGCTGTGCATCCTGCATTCCGGCGGACGGGTCGAGCGTTCGGTGTGCTCCCGACGCGTCGTCGAGAATCTTCGTGAGGGTGCGCGTGACGTGGGCGTCGTCGTGAAAAACCTCGGAGTGGTACCCGCTCGGGCCAAGGTGGCGCTTCACAAAGATGCTGTCGGGCGCATTGACCATGACCTCCCACACGTCGTCGTCATCGAGCAACGGACCGAGCGGTCCGTAGGCGACGATGTTGCGAAAGGCCCGTGCGGCGACTGCGTCGGGGTCGCTGATGTCGTAGCGATGGACTCCTCTGCGGTGGTCTTCGCGCCACCGAACGATCTCGGCATCGATGAGATCGCGCAGCTCGTCCGTCGCCGCCGCATTGTCGAGGTCCAAAGACATCGACTTCGCGCGCTCTTGTACAGCGGCTTCGACCGCGGCGAGTGGAGAGGTCGTTGCCGGCCGCTGCTCGATCGCGCTCACGCCGCGTCGCTTCCGGTTTCCGTGTCGGCCCAGGAGCCGAGCTCACCACGCAACACCGGTCGGGGCATTTCCTCGACCGCGACGGGGTCGAGGCTCGACAACAGCGCGCTCGTCGCCCCGGCGATCGTTCGACTCAGCGCATCGGGAAGGCGTCCGCCGGCTTGGGTGACCCGCTCTATCCGCGCTCGGCGGTCCACGAAGACGGGCGATGGCAGCTCCGGGCGCGACGCGCCGACGAGCTCGTGCAGCGTGCGGGCTAACTCGGCCCGTTCGCGTCGTCGCCGCGGAGCATGATTGATGACGGGGAGTGTCCGACCGGAACCAAAGCCTGCGTTCTCCAGCCCATCGAGACAACGCGCGAGTCCGTGCAGTCCCCACAGTGACGGCTGCCCGACCACGACGATCAGATCGGCCATGCCGAAGGAGGTTCGGCCCAGGAGGTTCCGCTCCTCAACCTCTACCGAGCCACACGTTGCCTCGTCTTCCACATCGCAATCGACGTCGGCGACGACGACGCGGTAGGCGTTGCGAAGGCTTTCGAGCGCCGCCTTGGTTGCTCGCGGACGCAGTGCCGCCCAGTCACGTTCGCGGCGGAGACCGAGGAGGAGGTCGTAGCGACGCTCGGCAATGGTGAAGAGGTTGGATCGCATCGCGGCGTTTCGAGCGACGCCGTTGCGGTGGGCCTCGACGACCTCCGAGATGCCCGGAACGATGTCGTCGATGTCGTGCATCATCGCCTGATCGGCTCGACGAGCCAGGTCGGCTAATGCGACCAGGGCACCGTGGCGAGCGTCGTCGGCCATGCCCTGCGCCAGCAGGGAGGCAACCGTGCTGGTCCCGGAGCCGGGCGAGCCGGTTACCGCAACGAATTTGCCTTGCCAGCCCTCGCCGGTGGCGACGGGGTCGGCAGCGCCGGTTTCGGTGACCGGTACGAACGAGCTGACCGGAGTCGAGTGGGCGGTGAGTACATCGAAGAGTTCGTCGCTGCCGAAGTCGGGCCGGAGCGTGGCCTTGGCTCCGAGCTGATCCCATCGGGATTCGTTTGGGTCGACCATCACGACCGCACACCCGGTGTCGGAAGCGTGCTCGAGAAGATCTCGGTCGATCCCGCGAACCTGGCCATCCAACAGCAGTGCCGAGTGCACCCTGCCCGAGCGCAACCGACTGCGAACCTCATCGATCGTGAGGCACTTCACGAACTCAATCGGGAGGACGGCTTCGGTTGACCACCGGGCAACCGACCGGAACCACGAAGCCCGGGCGCCAGCCAGACCCAGCACGACGAATCGCTCGGTCATGAGGGCGTCCCGGCCACGGCGGCGAGTGGCACGTCTGTGTCTGTGTCTGTATCTGTGTCTGTGCCGACTCCGTCGTCGACTGCGGCTTGGGGCTCGGCGGTCCGAATGCGTAGTTCGTCGAGGTCGATGCCGTTCGACCGTATGACCTCCAACTCGCTCACCTGCGTGTCGTGCACAAACGACGTCAGGTTGACCGACGGAGGTAGCGCCAACGTGAGCACTGCGCCTCGCGTGGTGCCGAGGCTGTCTCGGCTGGTGTCGTAGTGCACCACGATCGCATCGATTGCAGCAACGTGTGTGGTCGCCTTGCTGCTGAGCGACGAGGTGGCGAACACGGTGACGTGCTCGCCCGCCGACAGGTCGCGAGGAGTGCGCTCTGGCTTCACCGGAAATCGGACCTCGGCCATCACCGACGCGGCCACGTCGGACTCGGCGGGAACCACCAGGGTGCGCGTGATGAGGTCGCCCGGAGCAAAGGGTGCGAGCGCCACCGTGCCCGGCAGGAGCGCCACATCGGGTACCGCTCGCTGTGCGACATCGGCGTCGAGCTGGAGTAGGCGTACGTCGATGGCACCGGCGTCGATGACCTCGCCGGCGGCGATCGGCTCGACGGCGACGGCGTACGGCCGACGCAAATCGGGTTCCTCGCGTGTCGCCGCGACGTACGTACCGAGCGCGGCAATTGAGACCAAAAGTCCACCGACAACGGCCCGACTCGTCGGTAATCCGCGGGTGCTGTGCACCCTCCGTGGTGGCGCGACCGCTCGTTTATCGCTCCGAGAGGTCTCCGCCGTGTCTTCTTGACCCATCCCCATACATTTCAGTATACCACGCGATTTATCGTAGTGTCTCGAGATCACACCACGACACACGAAGATGCGCTATAACAATGGACATGGGATTCGAAGACGTAGATTGGATGTCCACGGCGGAGGCGGCCAAGCGACTCGGTATCACACCGCGCACGCTGTACCGGTTCATCGATGAAGGACAGCTCCCGGCATATCGCTTTGGCCGGGTTATTCGCCTCAAGGTGAACGAGGTCGACTCGTTCATCGAGAACTGCCGCATCGCGCCCGGCACGCTCGAGCACCTGTACCCCGACGCTGTCGTCGGCAAGGATTAGTCGGCAAGGATTCGTCGGCAAGGATTCGTCGGCAAGGACGAGCAACAGAACTCGTAGGCCCTGCCTACAGCAATACGACCTCCGCGATACTCGCCAGGTTCACCGCGACGGTTTGCGCCGGCGATTCCGTCCGCAGCCGAGCGACGTCGAAGCCGACGCTGCGCAACTCGCCGCTCAGCGGTTCGCCGGCACCCGGTCGCAGCACGACATCGGTCCGATCCATGACGAGGCCCGCGAGTGCGGTGACCAGATCGATGGTCGAGGTGATCGACCGGTCGCCCGACGGCAGATCGTGGTCACCCGTTCCGGTCACCGCGATGACCGCGTCCAGCCGCAGCAGACTTCGTTGGCCGTCGCTCGACTCGAGGGCAACGAAGTCCGCGCCGATGCCCCGGATGCGGGCGCGGCGTTGACGTCCTTCGCTCGTCCGCAACGCGACGAGGCCGTGTCGTTCGGCCAGATCGAGCAACACGCCCGAAAATCTGGCTTCCTCATCGGCCTGGGTCCGCAACCAGCGCTGACGAGCCCGTGATGAGACGGCCTCGTCGGCCCGGTCGTTCGCCATCATCGCCAAGAGGGCGTTGAAGGGATCGGCGCCGCCGAGGCTCGTCGCTACCCGCTCGGGAGGGTCGGTGGTACTCACCTCCATCGACGGTACCGGCGCGCGGGTTGCCCGGCCAGACGGCGAGAATCGATTCGGGGGTGACAGCGGTCACGTCCGGTGGAAGACTCGGCAAGGAGCGCAAAGCAGCAAGGCGCAACAAGCCGGGCAACGAGTCAGGCAACAAGCACAACCGGGAGAACTCGAATGGAAGTCACGGTCACCGTGAACGGCAAGGCCTACACCCGAGACATCGAGCCCAGAACGTTGCTGGTGCACCACTTGCGCGACAACCTCGACCTCACCGGAACCAACGTCGGATGCGATTCGTCCTCGTGTGGCTCGTGCACCGTGCACATCGACGGGCAGTCGGTGAAGAGCTGCACGTTGCTCGCCGTGCAAGCCAACGGGCAAGAACTCACCACGATCGAGGGGCTCGCCGACGAGGCCCGCGCTGCCGGTATCAGCACCGGCGACCAGGACTGGCATCCGATGCAGGAGGCATTTCACCAATGCCACGCCCTGCAGTGCGGGTACTGCACCCCCGGCATGGTCATGGCCGCAGTGTCCCTGCTCGACGAGAAACCGAATCCGGACGAGTCCGAGGTGCGTGAGGGTCTCGAAGGAAACCTCTGCCGGTGCACCGGCTACCACAACATCGTGAAAGCCGTACTCAGCGCCGCTGGAGGTGCCCAATGACCGCAACCATGGAACCAACCGCCACGTCCGGCGGCTTCGGCACGCCGATGCTGCGCAAGGAAGACGCCAAACTGCTCGGTGGCGAGTCGAAGTTCATCGACGACATCCACGTTGCCGGGGCGCTGTGGATGGGCATCGTCCGGTCGACCATGGCCAATGCCAACCTCGTGGCCATCGACACCAGCGAAGCCGCCGCCATGCCGGGGGTGCATTCGGTGTACACCGGGGCCGAGCTCGCCGCCATGGAGCTGTGGGCCGCCCCGCTGCCCTGCGCCTGGGCGGTCACCGAAGACATGCTGAACCCGCCCCACAACCCGGTTGCCATCGACGCCGCCCGGTTCGTCGGCGACGTGGTGGCACTCGTTCTCGCCGACAGTAGGTACGAGGCCGCCGACGCCGCCGCGGCGGTCATCATCGAGTACGAACCGCTCCCCGCCGTCGCGTCCATCGCCGCCGCCAGGGATGGCGACGCTCTGGCCCACCCCGACCTGGGCACGAACAAGGCGTATCACTGGGCGCTCGAACCCGACCCGGCCGCATTGGACGCGGCGTTCGAAAATGCCGCACACGTCGTCAAGGCCGACTTCGTGCAACAACGTCTGATCCCGAGCGCAATCGAACCGCGCGGCGTGCTCGCGGTACCGTCGCCGCACGGCGGCGAGATCACGTTGTACAGCGCAACGCAGATCCCCCACATCACCCGGGTACTACTGGCCGCGACCACCGGCATCCCCGAGCAGAAGATCCGTGTCATCGCGCCTGCCGTTGGTGGCGGCTTCGGCGCCAAGCTCCAGGTGAACGCCGACGAAACCCTCGCACTCACCTTGGCCAACCGACTCGGCCGGCCGGTTCGCTGGACCGAAACCCGCACCGAGGCTGCCGGGTCAACCCACCATGGGCGCGGTCAGTTGCAGCACATCGAGCTCGCTGCCGACGACAACGGCAAGCTGCTCGGTGTTCGGGCCCATATCGACGCCGACATGGGCGCGTACATGATGATCATCACCCCGGGCACTCCGCTGCTCGGGAGTTTCCTGTACGCCGGCTTGTACGACACGCCGACATTTGGGTTCACGTGCGATGGCTACTTCACGAACAAGACCCCAACCGATGCCTACCGTGGTGCAGGTCGCCCGGAAGCGAGTTACGCGATCGAACGAGCGATGGACATCCTCGCCGGAAAGGTCGGTATTGGACCGGACGAGATCCGGCGACGCAACTACATCGCCGATGGTGAACACTTCGAGAACTTCGAGGCTGCGTGCACCCTCACCTTCGACTCGGGACACTACGGTCCGAGTCTCGACAAGGCGCTCGAGTTGGCCGACTACGCAGGACTGCGGGTTGAACAACAGCGTCGTCGAGACGCCGGCGAAACCAAACAGCTCGGTATCGGCTTGTGTACGTATTTCGAGATCTGCGGGCTGGCGCCCAGCCGAGCGTTGGGTGGGCTCAACTACGCCGCCGGGGGATGGGAACACGCGACGGTTCGCCTCTTGCCAACCGGCAAGGTCGAGGTCGTCAGCGGTTCGACGCCGCACGGCCAGGGCCACGAGACCTCGTGGTCGCAGATCATCGCCGAGAAGATGGGGATCGATCCCGCCGACGTCACCGTGTTGCACTCCGACACGGCGCTCAGCCCCATGGGCATGGACACCTACGGTTCGCGGTCGTTGGCCGTGGGCGGCGTCGCCATCGCCATGGCCGCCGACAAGGTGGTGGAAAAGGCCAAGTTGATCGCCGCGCATCAGTTCGAGGCGTCGCCGGAAGATGTGGTATTCGAGAACGGTTCGTTCTCGGTCGCCGGATCACCATCGGTCACCGCGCACATCCAAGAACTCGCGTTCGCCGCGTTCACCGCGCACGACCTGCCCGACGGCATGGAACCGAACCTGTCCGAGCAGGTCACGTTCGACCCGCCGAACTTCGCGTTCCCGTTCGGATCTCATGTTGCCGTTGTCGAGATCGACGAAGGCACCGGCGGCATCGACCTGATCGATTACATCGCGGTCGACGACTGCGGCGTGCAGGTCAACCCGATGATCGTCGAGGGGCAGATTCACGGCGGCATCGCCCAGGGCGTCGCGCAGGCGTTGTACGAGATCGCCGAATACGACGACGATGCAAACCTCCGCAACCCGTCATTCATGGACTACCTGGTCCCGTCCGCGATGGAACTGCCAAGCATGACGCTCGGCTCCACCGTGACGCCGAGCACGACCAACCCCTTGGGTGTCAAAGGCGTGGGTGAGGCCGGAACGATCGGCTCGGCCGCAGCCGTGATGAATGCGGTCTGCGATGCGCTCAGTCCGCACGGTGTGGTCGACATGGAGATGCCCGCCACACCGAAACGCATCTGGAATGCCATCAACGATGCACGCGAGTCCAGCGGTGGCCAAACGGGAGGTGCAGCATGATTCCGATCGCATTCGATTACACCCTGGCCGAATCGGCCGACCACGCCATTGCGCTGCTGGGGGAGTTCGGCGACGAAGCGAAACTGTTGGCCGGTGGCCACTCCCTCGTGCCCATGATGAAGTATCGACTCGCCGCTCCGGCGCAGCTGGTCGATGTCGGACGACTCGACGATCTGCGCTACATCCGGCAAGAAAATGGTCACATCGCGATCGGCGCGCTCACCCGACATCACGAGCTCGAGAACTCCGAAGTGCTCGAAACGAACGCACCGTTGCTGAAACATGTGGCCTCGCTGGTCGGAGATCCATCGGTTCGTCATCGGGGCACCCTCGGCGGAACCATGGCGCACGCCGATCCCGCTTCGGATCTGCCCGCTGCGATCATGGCGCTCGGCGGCACGCTGGTGGCGCAAGGGCCGAACGGAACACGCGAGATTGCGGTGGAGGACTTCTTCACCGGCTACTTCGAGTCGGTGCTGGCTGACGACGAGATGTTGACCGAAATTCGCGTGCCGGTCAGTACCGGCGCCTGGAACTACCAAAAGTTCAACCGACGAGCCCAGGACTGGGCGATCGTCGGTGTCGCTGTGGCCGAAGGCGGCAAAGGCGTGAGCCTCGTCAACATGGGAAACACGCCGATTCGGGCCGGCAACGTCGAGGCCGCTCTGGCCGGTGGCGCAACGGCGGCCGATGCGGCTGCGTTGGCGGCGAACGACTTGACGCCACCCGAAGACCTCAACGCCGACGCCGTGTACCGATCACACCTCGCGCGAGAACTCACCCAACGGGCGCTGGAAGCTGCTCGGTAGGCAAACGCCACGGCCTCAGATGGAGACCGGGAACACCTCTGGTGGGTGGGTGACGTCGATGCCATCGGGGAGTGGGTTGGCAAAGTCGGGGTATCGGCGCACCGCGTTGGTGCGCATCTTGGTGGTGCTGTGCACCGGATCCCTGTCGTATTCGGGAATGACCTGGTCGCCGAAGACCTCGAGCATCTCGATGACCTGATCGTGGGTGAAGCCCTCGTCGGGGACACCGAAAGAAACCTGATCACACCCGACCGACTCATAGGCCTTGAGCTGCTCGCAGACCTCTTCAGGGTTGCCGCAGAGCATGTAGCCGCCGGCGATTGCACCGTCGAGCATCTCGTCGGTCAGCTCGTGTTTTGCCGGTGCGTTGGGCCACACGATCGCATCGGGGGACTTCGGCATCGTGTCGTGGTACATGTTGACCATCGTGACCCGATAGCCGCGCATGCTCTTCTTCGCCATCGCCCGAGCTTCCTCGCGGTCTTCGAAGCAGATGACTGCGTTGGTCATCATGACGTTGTTGTTCTGGTACTGGCCGATTTGGTCGGTGACGTCCTCGGCGGCCTCCTTGTACGACGCAACGCGACCCTTCAGATTGTGAATCGGCTCGAAGTTGAAGGCGATGGCGCCGATGCCATGCGCGCCGGCTTTGGCGAAGGTGGCGGGATTGCCGCAGGCGACCCAGATCGGGGGATGACCCGAGCCATAGGGCTTCGGCAAGATGTTGTGCGGGGTCGGCACGGAGAAGTGCTCGCCGTGGTACTCGTAGTCTTTTTGCTCCCACATGCGCGGAATCTCGTGCATGACCTCGTCCCACATCGCCTTGGTCTGCGATGGCTCGGTGCCGTTGAACGTGCGCAGTTCGTGGCTGCCCGCGCCACGCCCGGTGCCGAATTCGTAGCGCCCCTCGGAGATGTGGTCGAGCATTGCCGCCCGCTCGGCAAAACGAACGGGGTGCTCCTTCGTCGTCGGGAAGGAGGTGATGGCGGAGCCGACGTGAATGCGGTCGGTCTGACCGATGACCAAACCCATCACGGGCGACGGCGCCGACATATGGCTGTACTCGGTGAGGCCGTGGTGTTCGCCGAACCAGGCGTACTTCCAATGGTGCTTGTCGGCCAAAATGGCGTACTCGATCTCGCGCATGAGCATGAGGTGCTCCGCATCCGGATCGTGGGCGGCCGGTCCGGGGAGGTAGCCGTTGAAGAAGACGCCAAATTCCATGTGCGAGTGCATCCTTTTTTCTTGGAGGGGATCTGTGGAGCGGCGCGAGCGGTGCCGCTGCGTGCAACGTAGCGGACCGCTTCTTTGGTCGTCACGCCCAGTGAGAGGCGATGACACTTCGATCGGCTGCCCGACCGGAGCGGTCAGGAGACGAGCGCCGCTCGTCTCGTGTTGACCTCGATCGCTTCGGTAATCTCCGGCCAGCGGTTCTCCGGCAGGTCATGGCCCATATCGGGGAACATCAACAAACGCGAGCCGGGCACGGCCTTGGCGGTTGCGATACCACCCGACGGCCGCACCAGCGGGTCCTGGAGACCATGGATGACCAGCGCCGGAATGCGCAGCTCGCGCAGTCCACGGGTGCGGTTCGGGCTCGCCGCGATCGCAGCGGTTTGGCGAAGTTGCCCCTCGGGGCGGAAGCTCCGCGCGACGCTGCGCTCGGCCCGGATCCGATGCGCTTCGCGGTCCCAACTCGAGCCTCCGATGGCGGCAAAGGTGGCCAACGACGCTTCGACCGCGCCCTCTCGGGTCACGTCCTGGCGCCGGGCTATTTTCAACAGGAGCTTCTTGTCGATGCCGCCGCTTTTCGGATCGCCCGGCTTCGACATGATCGAAGTGAGGCTCAGAACCTTGGCCGCGTGGTTGATGGCCAACGACTGCGCGATCATGCCGCCCATCGAAATGCCGATCACGTGCGCCTTTGCGATGTCGAGCTGTTCGAGCAGGCCGTTGGTGTCCGCCGCCATGTCTTCGAGGAGGTACTCGCTGGGCGGCTTGGTGCGAGTGAGTTGCGACTTCGCGAATTGACGCTTTGTGAGCGGATCGCCGCCCATCTCCGAACTCAATCCGGCGTCGCGATTGTCGAAGACCGTCACGGTGAAGTGTTGACTCAGGAGGTCGAGGAATCCATCTGACCAGTCGGTGAGCTGCCCGCCGAGGCCCATGATGGCAACGAGGTGTGGCCCCGACCCCCGCTGTTCGTATTCGATCGTGATGTTATTTGCGGATACCGATGGCATGAATCTCCCAAGGTCTGGTGTATGGAGGCTATTGGATGATGCGGTCTAGGAAGCCGCTGCGGCGCGGAGCGCTTCGATGTCGGTGATCGTGAAGGACAGTCGCGACGTCTCGATCGCTCCGACGTTCCGGAGTTCGCGTAGTGCCTTGGCCACCGCAGCGCGTGAAAGACCGACCCACTCGCCGAGTTCCCGTTGCGACACGGGCAGGTCGATCGTGGGCAGTGACCGGTTCCGCTCGCGCTCGGGGAGGCGGTCTTCTGACAACGCCAAGAGTCGAGCAGCCGTACGGGTCAACGCATCGGCGTTGGCCAAAAAGTGGATCTGGTTCGACGCATGGCGCAGGCGAACACTGAGATCGCGCAGGAGGGCCATGTTGAGCTCGGGGCGTTGCGCCAACACCTGAAAGAACGCGTCCATCGAAATGCGCCGCAACGTCGTCGGTTCGATGGCCACGAGTGCGGTCGATCGGGGCGCCGGATCCAGAACACCCAACTCTCCCGCCATGGTTCCCGGTCCGCGCAGGCCCACGAAGGTCACCCGTCCCTCGGGCGAGGTCTTGGTGATCTTCAGCAGTCCTTCCAGGATGATGAAAACCGCATCCGATGGCGCCCCCTCGTGCACGAGGTACTCGTCGGCGGCCAAGGTCTTCTGTGTTCCCGCGGTCAGCAACGCGGCGCGACAATCGTCATCGATCAGGTCCAACATCGACCGTCAGCGTGTCACGACTCTGGCCGGAGGGGAAGTCCGTCGGTCTGAGCAGTCGCGCCATCACCGCTAGGTCGTGGGCGGCTGCCACACGCTTGGGTGCATGGGGCTGATGCGAGGCTTCGGAGCGATGCACCGTTCGGCCATGCCGGCACCCTCGGAAGCGGAGAGCTGGCGGCCGGATTCGCAGAGGTCGACGAGAAACTCCGGAAACTCGGTGCGGATCGCCTGGTGGGCGCTTCGGTGAGCGACGCCGATCACACAATCCGAGAGGGCATGCACCGTTGCGCCTCGAACGTTGCCCTGATTGGTCAGCGCCGGCGAACCGAAGTGTGTGCCGCGGGGAAGGACGGCGACGGGCTGGCGATCCACGGTCACCAAGGCCTTTCCCTCGAGGACGATCATGAACTCGACCCCGGGCTCGCCTTGTTCCATGAGTACCTGACCGGCGCTGACGTCGAGCGGAGCGAAACACTCTGCGAGCGCTTGGGCTCGACGCAGGTCGCCGGTGGCGGCCGCAAAGGCCGACAGGTGTGGGTGGCGCGATGTCGGCTCGGCCTTGGCGTCGCCGACGATTCGGCGCATTGCCCGGCTGACCATCGATTCGGACGGGTGTTGCCTTGCCGCCTGCCCGATCGCTGCTTTGGTGTCGTCGTTCCGGCTCATCGTTTCAGCCCCTTCTCGACCGTCGGTCGAATGCTCCTCGAAGCCCCGCGCTTCGATGAGGCCATTCTGCGGGACAGCCGAAACTCGCTGTGCCTACTGGAAGACACTCCCGGTGTGACGTTGGTCTCGCCGGTCTAGGGCCGTCGGGCTAGGACCAGCGGGCTCGCAGCCGCGCCATTTCGACGGCAACCATCGCGGCTTCCTCGCCGACGTTGTGTCCGCCCTCACCTTCGCTGCGGGCCAGGGCCTGCGCGTCGTTCTCGACCGTGAGCAGGCCGAATGCGATCGGAATGCTCGTGGCAAACTGCGCCTCGCGGATGCCGTTCGCAGCACCCTCAGCGACGATCTCGTAGTGGGTGGTCTCGCCCCGAATGACGACGCCGAGGCAAACGATGGCATCGATGCGGCCAGAAGCGGCCATCGCCCTTGCCGCGAAGGGAAGTTCGAAGCACCCAGGCACGGATTCCTCGATGACGTTCTCGACCTCCAGTGCGGACAGACCCCGGTGGGCGCCGTCGACGAGCCGCTGCACGATCGTGGCGTTCCACCGGGCGCGGATCACGCCCACCCGCAGGTCGTGGCCGTCGAGACCCTCGGGAATCGTCGCTCTGTCGTCACCGGAAGCCATGGCCAGACCCTACTGTGCGGCTTGTGCTTCGATCGCGGCGGCGACCGCCCGTTGGAGGGGACGCAGGGTGCCAGGTGCGCACAACGAGTCGAGTTCGGGACGACCGAGGACGCCGCGAACGTGTTCGACCGGTTCGACCTGGATCGCTCCGACGTCGGCGAGGACCTGGCTCGGCGCTCCGGTGGTGCAGGCCAACAGCATGGCGGACACCGTTGTCGGGCAGTGCTTCAGCTCGGCGCCGATCAATGTGGCGACCTCGCTCGTCAGTGTCGCAACCGCTTCGGGACCGAGAGAAACCAGTGTTACCGTCGGCGTGGTGATGAGGCCCACCGACTCGGCGACCGAACCTGCGGTGTGGGTTGTTGGATCGACGACCAGCACTCGGCCGACGCCTTGGACCCACGGGCCGTACCTGGTAGCGGTGCGTTGATCGGTGACGACCACGGTCGTGTCGACGGGTTCGAGCAGGCGATTCGCACGCGGCAAGATGGCGACGCCGACGATGACGTTGCACGTGTGTTCGTCGATCTGCGTCGACCGTCGTACCGGTGCCAAACGGGCCAACGTCGCGAGGTCGGCGGCAACCTGATCCGGCGACGCCTCGTCGGTTGACACCTGCGGGAATCGTTCGTACAGGGGGGCGCGCTCGGCAAGGAGGTCGAGAATCGTTCGCCGTGGGTCGGCGGTGTCGAGCAGTGGACGTTTGTGCTCGCGCCCGTCACCAACGACGCGCTCCAACAGCGTCTCCGGTGACGCGGTCAGGCAGAAAGTGTCGGCCGCGGTGCCGAGCACGTTGCACGTCGTCGGGTCGAGCATGAAACGGCCCCCGGTCGAGATGACACAGCGCCGACGAACTGCGAGTTCGTCGGCCAGGGCCCGTTCGATTGCGCGAAAGTGATCTTCCCCATGTTCGGAGAAGATCACCGGGATGGGTCCGTGGCGATCCTCGATCAACGCATCCGTGTCGACGAAGTCGAACTCGAGACGCCGAGCCAACTGGCGCCCCACCGTGCTCTTGCCGGTGCCCATGAAGCCGGTGAGCACGATGCTTCGTTCGGAGCCCATTCGGCAAGGGTAACGGAGGCCGTGACGGGCGGCATCGACCGGACTACCGTGTCAGGTGTGCAACAGGATCGCGGGAACCTGACACGCGAGGCGCCGTTGGCGTATCGCTTCTTGGCAGCGGCGTTTGCCGTCTGCTTCGCGCCCTTCTTTCGGTTGTCCATGCATCGCATGGGCGTCGCCCATCGTGAGCGCAACGTCGTCGTCGTGTGCAATCACCGATCGATGTTCGACTTCGTGATGGCCTTGCTGGCGTTCAGGCGGCTGGGCCGGTACCCCCGAGTCATCGTCGCCAGCGAGTATTTCGAACGACGGTTCGCCGGCTGGGCGTTGCGGCTTGCCGGAGCGGTGCCGCTCGATCGCCGCAACCCGACGCAATATTACGAGACGGCGAAAGCGGTGCTCGACGCAGGGATTCCGATCGTGATCCTGCCGGAAGGCAAGCTGTCCGGGACGGCGGGCGATCCGGTCAGCCATGGTCAGTTCAAGCGCGGTGCGGCGCGACTGGCGGCGAAGTGCGATGTGTCGGTCTGGGCGCTCGGCCACGTGGGCACGGATGCCCTGTGGCCACGGGGCCGAGCGTTCCCACGGCTCAACCCGTTTCGACGGCGACCCGTGGTGGTGCTGGGAGCGGCTGACGTGGTGTGGATGTCGGGCGATGAGGTGCGTGACACCATCATGCTCGAATCGATCGTTGCCGATCTCCTGGTCGAAGCGAACGAGATCTTCGAAGCGGTTCAGTGACCCATCGATCAGTGACCCATCGATTCGGGCAGTTCAACGTCGCCGGCCTGGAAGATCCCGAGTGCACCCTTGCCGACGTTGGAGAACTTGTGCGTGACGATGGGGTACAGCCCGGCCTCGTCCAAGGTGAACTCGACGAACCCTCCCTGGGCCGGCTGGAGGTCGAGGACCTGCGACCCACCGGATAGCCCGGAGTCGGGCCGCAGCAGGTACTCGCCCTCCTTGTACACGGTGTCGAAGATCGTTCCGACGATGTGAAACGCCGAGTTCTCGCTCGGTCCGTCGTCCATCACCCAGACGCGAATGCGCTCGTCGGGTTCGACCTGGATCGGATCGTAGAAGTACTGGTTGAAGTAGCCGTTGAACGTCACGGCGTCCCATTCGTCGCGCTGCATCTTGCCGAGGTCGCCGACCCCGTTGAGCGGACCGAAATACATCTCGCTCTGGACGAACACGAACTCCTCATCGACGGGCGCCAGGTCGGGTGGATCGACGATCACCGCGCCGTACATCCCGTTGCCGATGTGATGCAGGGTCGGCGGTGTTCCGCAGTGGTACATGAAGATGCCGGAATGTTTGATCTCCCACTCGTACACCAATGACTCGCCGGGCAGGATGGTCCGCATTTCGTCGTTCCACGCCACCTTCGATGCGTGGAAGTCAATCGAGTGGCCAACCTCGCCGTCGTTGTACAGCGTCACCTTGACCGTGTCGCCGATGCTGGCTCGAATAATGGGACCTGGTACCTGGCTATTGAACGTCCACATCATCTGGGTGACGCCAGGGGCAACTTCGAGAAGCTCCTCGGTGGCGTGCAGTTCGATTTCGTGCAGTGTTCCCTCCGGGGTCGGCGGGGCGACAGGATCGCGCGACACCCAACCCGGCGCCGGTTCTGCCCCGGCCTCGACCGCAGCAAAAGGTTGGCCGTCCGCCGAGACTGCGGTGACCCCGTCGGGGTTCGCAGCAACCTGGTTGGCGGCCGCCGCACCGCCGGTGACCACGATTTTCATTTCCATACCCGCAGCGCGGTGGCCTTCGACCGTGCACCACGCCTCGCCGCTCGACTCCTGGACGCCGAGGGCGACCTCTTGGCGAGCCCCGGGTTGCAGCAGGTCCGTCCCGGTGACACCGTTCAGTTTCAGGTCGTGTTCGAGCGTTCCGGCGTTGTGCACGGCCAGAATCAGCTGGGTGCCGGCCGGCACCTCGATCGACGCAGGCCGCACGAACATCTCGCCCATCTCGACCTCGACCACCATGCGGCCGGAGCCGGCGACGCTGGCCGCCTCATTGGACTCGTCGAAGGCGCGCCACGCGAAACCCGCAGCGAGCACGGCCGCAAACATCGCCAGAAACGCCGCAAACGTGACGCCCATGACCCACCCATCCCGGGTGGCAGTGCTTTGCTCGGTCGACGCCATGGGGCACCTCGATGCTCGTTCGTATGGTCGTAGCTTCGAGTGTGGGCGTGTATTCCGTCAGCCCCCAGGGTCTTTCGTCACATCGGAGGCACTCCGCCAACCCTGGGCGGTTCGATCGACGACAAGAGGGTCAGACGTCGCGGTCGTGGTCGGCCCAGTACGGCGCCCGAAGCTCGCGTTTGAGAACTTTCATGGCGCCGGACAACGGGAGCGGCTCGGTCCGGAACTCATACGACTTGGGCACCTTGTACCCGGCGATGTGCTCCTTGGTGTGGGCGGTCAATTCCGCTTCGGTCACGGTGACATCGACGTGGAGCACGATGATGGCGTGCACCTGTTCGCCCCACGTTTCGTGCGGGATGCCGATGATGGCCACCTGCTCGACGCCCTCGTGCTTGGAGATGGCGCTCTCGACCTCGGCCGAGTACACGTTCTCGCCGCCGGTGACGATCATGTCCTTCACCCGGTCGACCAAGAAGAGGTATCCCTCGTCATCGAGATACCCGGCGTCGCCGGTGTGATACCAGCCGCCTTCGAACACCTCGGCGGTGGCGTCGGGTTTGTTCCAGTACTCGCGCATGAAGTTGCCGGCCTTGGCCACGACCTCGCCGGTTTCACCCTGCGGAACCGGTTCCCCGTTGGCGTCGTGGATCGCGAGCGAAACGCCATGCACGGCTCGACCAGCCGACTGCAGACGAGGGCCGCCGATTCGGTGTTCGGCCGCTCCGAGCCAGGTGAGCAACGAGGAGCACTCGGTCATTCCGTACCCCTGGGTGATGTCGAGATCGGGGAACGTATCGAGCAGGGTGTTGAGGAGCGCGGCTGGCATCGGCGACGCGCCGTAGGTGAGCCGCCGGAGGCTGGCCAAACGTTCGGGTGAGTAGTCGGGGTGCCCGACCATCATCGAGATCATGGTCGGGACCATCATGGTCTGCGTGACCTGGTGGGTCTCGATCAACCCCAGTGCCGCACCCGGATCGAAAAGCGGCATGAACACCGTGGAACCGCCGCTGGCCGGCGTACCCATGATTCCGCCCATCGAAGCCGCATGGAACATCGGGGTCTGATGGAGGTAGATGCTGTCGTCCTCGAACGGGATGGCCATGCCGATGTGGTACAGATTCAGCACCTCGGCCCGATGCTCGAGCACGACCCCCTTCGGGCGACCGGTCGTGCCGCCGGTGTACATCAGCACCGCATCGTCGTTCTCCTCCGGCTCGTCCGGGGTCACCGCATCGGCGCCGGCGATGAGGTCCTCGTACTTCAGATCGTGGGGTACATCCGCGTCGCCGATCAGGACGACGTGGCGGATCGGGCTCGGCTCATCGGATGACGCCATCGCTTGCGCAAAGTGGCCGGCGAACATCGGGTCGACGAAGACGACCTCGGTACCGGAATCGCGCACGATGTAGTCGAGTTCTTTGCCCGCCAAACGGAGATTCAGCGGGTTGATGACGCCGGCGCCGAGGAATGCGGCGTGGTAGAGCTCGAGGAACTGATGATTGTTGGTGGACATCACCGCAAAACGGTCGGACCGTTCGATGCCGAGCTGGTGTTTCAGCGCGTGGCACAGCCGGAACACGCGGTCGGCATGCTCCCCGTACGTGCCGGTGTAGTCACCGTCGAAGAACGCAGCCTTGTCGGCGTAGCGATCGAGGGCGGGCAGCAAGAGGCGGTGGTAGACGAGTTCCTTCATGTCGCGAGACTAGACCGGCATGTTTGCACGGTCACCTCGAAAGCACGGTCACCTAGAAAGCACGGTCACCTAGAAAGCACGGTCACCTCGAAAGCACGGTCGGCCGCAATGCGGAGCGCTACGGTCGCTTCCATGGCGCGACGGACATTGATTACCGGTGCAAACCGAGGCCTTGGGCTGGTTATCGCCCGCCTCCTGATCGAGGCCGGTGATGAGCTGTACGGAAGCGCCCGTGAGCATCAGCCGGAGGCGCTGCAGGCGTTGCAGCCGGCCGGCATGTTGCAGATCGACCTTGGCGACGAGGCGACAATCGTTGCTGCCCTCGCGACGTTGGGCCAAACAATCGCTGGTCTGGACCTGCTCATCAACTGTGCAGGCGTGGACGGTCGGGCGGTAGGCATGGGTGAGGACAGCCGACGAGCGTTCGATTTCGATGCCGACTCGTTTACCGAAGTCCTACGGCTGAACGCAACCGCCCCGATGGTGATGATGCGCGAGGCGCTGCCGTTGCTGCGCAACGGCACGAATCCCTTGATCCTGAACGTCAGCTCACAGCTTGGTTCGATGCAAGTCGCGGCGAAACAGGGCCGCGACACCGCCTACTGTGTGTCCAAGGCGGCGCTGAACATGTACACGGTCAAGGCGGCGGCCCAACTGCAACCCGAAGGAATCGCTGCGGTCATGTTGCACCCCGGCTGGGTGCAAACCGACATGGGTGGAGAGAGCGCCCCAATGACGGTCGTCGAATCAGCGTCGGCGATTGTCTCGACACTCAGCTCGTTGACGATGGCCGACACGGGGCGGTTTATTCGCTGGGACGGGACGGATCATCCGTGGTGATCGGCTCGCCGGCCTGCGTCATCATGGGACCAACGGCCCGATGCTCGCGTAGCGTCTTTGCATGACTGATCCGTCCGTTGAAGAGCCCACCGACGAGCGTGCGACGGTCGAATATGCCCGGGCGAGCCCCGGCCAGGCCGCGGGTGCTGTGTTGCAAATGGGCGGGGTGCTTCTCGTGGCGCTGGTGTGCGCGGTTGCGGGGTGGCCGACTTCAGCGCTGCCGCGACTGCTCCTGTGGTCCGGGCTGCTCGTCGCAGGTCTTGTGGCTTTGCTGATCGCCACGGTTCGACTGGGCCGAACCGAGCACGACCGCCTCGCGGCCAGACCCAGCCACGAGTTGGTATCGGGATGGCTGCAGTTCAACGAAGAGCATCGGTCTGTGGATCAGCTCGAACTCGTTCGTGAGCTGTACTACGACGGCCGGAATTCGCGGGCCCGGGAGGCCCGGTTCGCGATCCTGATGGCCTTTGCTGCTGTCATCGCCGCCGCCGGTGTCGCAGCGGACTCAACAGCGGTCGTCATCGGCGCAATGCTCATCGCTCCACTCATCACGCCGATGATGGGCATGGCGCTGGGCCTGACGATGGGGTGGGAGACCAAGCTCATCAAAGCGACCACAATGGTCGTGCTCGGGGTTGGTATCGCGGTGGGCGTCGGCGCGCTGATGCCGTCGCTCATAACAACCTCGATCGACGTCGCATCGAACGCGCAGGTCGTCAGCCGGACGTCGCCGACCCTGATCGACCTCGTCATCGCGATCGCCGCCGGCGCGGCGGGAGCGTACGCACTGGCCCGACCGGACGTTTCGTCCTCGTTGCCCGGCGTTGCGGTGGCCATCGCGCTCGTGCCGCCGTTGTCGGTTGTGGGAATACTGCTCCAAGCGTCGGAGTGGCGACTTGCGACCGGAGCCGGGCTGCTGTTCCTCACCAACATGGTTGCGATCTTGGTGACCGGCGGATTGGTGTTCCTGGTGACGGGCGTGGCGCCGCTGCGACGACTAAATGAAAGTCAGCACAGAATGAAGGTGGTGTTCGTGTCGGTCGCAATGACGGCGCTACTGGTCGCCGGTGCTCTCGCGGCCAACGGCGCGGCTATCGCAACCGATGCATTGAAGACCGAGGAGGTGAGGTCGGCCACCCTCGCTTGGCTCGCTGACTCGGAGTTCGAGTTGGTGTCGCTCGACCTTCGCGACACCGCAGCAACCGTGGTTCTCGCCGGAGCGGGTGAGCCACCGAATGCGCAGACACTGGCGACGGACCTCGCGAAGACGGTCGGTAGATCGATCGAATTGAACCTGCAG
>CBESNZ010000002.1:0-29422 GCA_965531045.1 uncultured Acidimicrobiales bacterium | reverse complement strand
CTGGTGGGGCCACTCCTGGGTGGCATCAACGCCGGCGACGTCGATCGCCTTTCCCTGGCCGCCGGAGCGCCCCAGCTCGCCGCTGCGGCCGCGGCATCGCCGAGCCTGTCGACCGCGTTGATCGAGCAGCGAGCCACCAGCGGCGCCGACCCCGGCGCGCCGATCTTCTTCACCGTTCCGGGCGGACTGCGCCGTCTCATCGATGCGGTGGCAGATCATCTCGTCGGTGAGGTGGTCGTCGACGCCCCGGCCACCGAGCTTCTGCGAGGCGTCGACGGATCATGGACGGTCACCACCCCGGACCGATCGTACGAAGCCGACGCGGTCGTGCTTGCCACTCCGGCGCCCGTGACCGAGTGCCTCATTCGCCCCATCACCGGTGCGACCCCGTTGGCCGATATCGACTACGCCAGCGTGGCCGTGGCCACCATGGTCTATGACCCGGCCGACATCTCGATCGACCTCGACGCCAGCGGCTTTCTCGTTCCGCACAGCGAAGGGCTACTGATGACGGCGGCCACCTGGGCGTCGTCCAAATGGCCGCACCTCGCCGGCGGGCCCGTGATCATTCGGGTCAGCTCCGGTCGCTACGGCGACGACCGCCCGAGCGCGATGACCGACGACGAACTCGTCGTCGCGCTCCGAGCAGATCTTCAGACCACGATGGGCATCACCCAACCGCCGACGGCCACACGGGTGAGCCGGTGGGTCGACTCGTTCCCGCAATACACCCCCGGACACCTCGACCGCATCGCCGCCATCGAGGCGATCGTCGCACAACGATGCCCGGACGTCTTCCTCACCGGAGCGACCTATCGAGGTATCGGCATTCCAGCCTGTATCCGCCAGGGGCGAGCGTCGGGCCGGGCCGCGGTCAAAGGGCGGTAGCAAGCCCGGTTCGCGAACACCCGTATGTGTGCCACCGGGAGGATTCGAACCCCTTGCTGCGCAACTGGTGCGCAGGCCGCTTCGCCGTACCTCGGCTGGCAGGGAGGCGGCGAACAAGCCCATGATTTCCGCAACCTCGTTGCGAAAATCATCGGCCTGGTGAGCTCGGCCATTAATGCGAATGTCGAGGGCGGTCCTACCCCGATCGCCCCAATCGCTCTACGGCTGACCGGCCTGCGATTCTGAATGCCTGCTCGTCCTTGCGGGCCGCGTACTCACGACTGCTCGGAAGCACGGCGACGACGGGTTTGTCGGCGCGAACCCACGGAACGACCTCTCGGCGCAGTTGCGCCCGATGTACGCGGCCGAGGGCCGGTCCGCCCGAGTCCGGAATCATGGCCGAGATGACAATGACCAGGTCATACGCATCCGCCTCGACCAGGTCGACGCTGTTCGGCGAGTGCACCGCGCCATCCAGATGCGCATCGCCATCGAGCGATACCGGACCCACCGCGAACGGCACCGCTGCCGAGGCGCGCACGATCTGCTGCGAGTCGGCGGCGTCGACGAATCGGTGGACAACCCGCTGGCCAAGCGGTTTCGTCACGGTCACCGCATACGCCTGGGGATGGTGCGGTGGCGTCGACGAACGATAGGCGGGTTGGGGGCGCCCGCTCGGAGCGATTGCTGCCACGACGCGCCCGCCCGCCCGGCGCACTGCGGTAACGGGTCGATCGCCGAGCCGCCCTCGATAGTCGGCACCATTGGCGAGGTCACGAAGCGCGCCGAATTGCGACGCCGTGCACGGCACCGGCCCGGCCGGGACTTCGGCCGCAACAAAACCGCCCGCGGAGGTCGAAACGATGCGTTCGGCGGCCTCGGGCGACCAGCCGGTGCGAGCATGCAACTCATCGAGCGCGGCACGGAGAAAGGCGCCGCCGGTGTGGCCGCCGGCTCCAAGCACGAGACCGACGCGGTGGTTCTCGCTGCCGGTCATGCGCTACTCGTCGGAGTTTCGGCCGAGTCGGGCCGCTCCATGGCGAATCGGTGACGTCGATACCTCGTACAGCGCGCCGACCACCTGCGCCGGCAATCGGGCGGCGTCGACCAGGCTGCTCCCCAACGACACCGAAGCACGACGGGCCGAGGGCAAACGAATCCACCCAACCGCTGCGAACACCCCAAGAGATCCGGCTGCCACTGCCGCCATCAGACCGACGGCCAGCATCCAGCCGTTGTCGTTGTCAGCAGCGGGCAGGTTGACGAAGTTCATCCCGAAGACGCCGGCGATGAGCGACAACGGCAACATGATCGCGGCGTACACCGTGAGAACCTTGGTGACTTCGGTGGCTTGCCGCGCTTCGGCTCCCTGGTAGGCGCCGAGCGCCTCGGACGTCGCCGTACGAGCGGATTCGAACTCGAGTACCGCACGCTCGGCCACGTCGTAGACGTCCGAAAATCGCCGCTTCCCGGCATCGGTCAGCACGGGGGACAGACTCTGGCGGAGTTGATCGAGCACCTCGCGCTGCGGTCGCAGCACGCCGCGGGTGTCTGCGACCTGATGGCGGACGACGGTCAGATGTTCCAGAAATGTTGCGTCGGCCCGGAGCGCCATCTCTGTCAGTCGCTCGATCTCCAGATCGAGCTGGTCGGCCAGGGCCAGGAACCGTCGACCCATCACGTCGGCCAAACGGCCGAGGAGTTCATCTGGCCCGCCGGCCGCCAGATCGGGATTGCGACACACATGGGTGGCGAACGCGTCGATCGACGGCGACAACGCGGTGTGGACCGTAATCAGGGTGTCGGTGGTGAGGAAGCAGTCGATCTCGTAGGTTTCGACGCCGAACTCGGAGATGCCGTGCAACACCACGAGGAGGTGATCGTCGAAATCATCGAGTTTCGGCAGGTCGAAGTCGGCAACCGCATCGTGGATGGCCAATGGATCGAGCCCGAGACCATCCAAAACGACGTCGAGGTCGTCACCCGTGTCCTCGGGTTCGAGTTCGATGTCGACCCAGGTCCAGGATCGATCGACGGTCGAGTCGATGGGAAAATCGACGGCCCTGGCCGCCTGGCCTGCGTGGGCCGCGAGGGCCTTTGTCTTCATTGGTTCACCACAGCTCCAAGACTACGCAGCTGCGGGCGGTTGTCGGCGAGACCCCGTCGGTTCGGGGTCGGCAAGTTCGGGGCGTGGCTAGTTGTCGGCGGAGCTCGGCTTGCCGGAAGCCGCCTTCTCCGGTCTGACGTCTATGGACGACGGGTCCTTCGGCTGGCTCCGTCCAGGTGGCACAGAGATCTTTGGCGCACTGGCCTTTTTGACCGGGACGCCGTCGGTGGCACCCGACCCGTTGGTCGTCGATTCGACGCCAGCGGTACGCAACGGCGGCACGGTGATGACCTGTCGGGCGGGAGCGTCGGGGACATCGTCGCGACTTGCGTACTGATCGACATAGCGTTGCCCGGACAGTTGGGCAATCTCGAACATCACGGCGTCGGTGAATCGACGCAACACCCGGGGATCGCCGGGATCACCGAATTCGCTCGGCCGCATGGGGGCGCCAAAGCGTACCGTTACCGATTTTCCCGGCTTCATGGTGAACGTGTCGGGCGGCTGGACGTCGACGGTGCCCTGATGACCGACCGGAATCACGGGAGCATCGCAGCGGGCGGCCAATCGAGCGGCACCGGTCCGGCCCTTGTGGAGGTTGCCGCTCCGAGACCGCGTGCCCTCGGGGTAGATCATGAACAACAAACCGGCATCGAGCACTCGCGCCGCGGTGTCGAGCGCGGCCTGGGCAGCATCACCACCCGACCGGTCGACGGGAATCATTCCGAAGGCCGGAAAGAGGTGTTTGGTTTTCCAGCTGTCCATATATTCGCCCTTGCCGATGGCCCAACTCCGTCGCGGCAGCGCGCAGGGCACAAACACGGAGTCACAGAACGACAGATGGTTCGGCGTGATGATGCCGGGTCCATCGAGCGGCACATTCTCGATGCCCTCGACCGTGACATCCCACAGACGAAAGATCAGCGACCGCACCGTGGCGAGGCCGTATTTGCTCACGCGGTCCGACCCCGGCAGGTCCGGAGCCGGCTCGAAACGGAAGTGGTCGGGCTTGCTCATCAGCGAAGCTCCCGGCGCAGCTTCTTGCCGGTCTGTGAAAGCGGGAGCTCGTCGACGAAGCGAAACTCGGTCGGGCATTTGTACCGACTCAGCCGAGCCCGGCAATGCTCATCGAGTTCCTCGGCAGTCGCCGAACCCGACACGTGGGCAATGACTCGCTCACCGTCGATGTCGTCGCGAGCGCCGACCACGATTGCGCCACTCACGCCGGGGTGCTCGATCAGCACGTCCTCGACCTCGGCCGGGTACACGTTGAAGCCGCGCACGATGACGATGTCCTTGATGCGGTCGACGAGGTACAGGTAGCCGTCGGTATCGAACACACCCATGTCGCCGGTCCAGAACCAGCCGTCTTCGGTGAGCACCGAATCGGTCAGGTCCTTCGAGCGGAGATAGCCCTTGAAGACGCCTGGACTCCTGACCACGATCTCGCCGGTGTCGCCGTCCTCGACCGGCGTTCCGTCGGGTTCTACCAAGGCCACTTCGACGCCCGGCATCGGGCGACCAACCGACCCGGGTTTGGTCTTCATGCCCCGACTCCAGGTGACGACGGGTGAGGTTTCGGTGAGACCGTAACCCTCGGTGAGCTCGATGCCGAAACGGTCGAGTACACCGTTGAATACCTCGATCGGGAGGGCGGCTGCCCCCGACGCGGCGTTGCGCACATCCGAAAGTGCGTCGTCGGGTGCGTTGGATGCGAGGAAGCGCTGCCACATGGTCGGCGCACCACTGATGTTGGTGACCCCGTGCTCTTTGATCAGCGCAAAGCTCACGTCGACATCGAACTTCTCTTGCAGCACGACCGTGGCCCCGGCACGAAGCGAAGAGAACAGCACGACGTTGAGTCCGAAGATGTGCGTGAGCGGCAGCACCGCCAACGAGACCGCCGCGGGATTCGTGCCGCTGACCGGATCTTCGGTGATCGAGCGTTGCATCCAGTCGAGGTTGCCGTGGCTGAGCATCGCGACCTTCGAGTTGCTCGTCACGCCGCTGGTCAGCAACAGGAATGCCAAATCGTCGTCGCTGCGCTCGACGATCGGCACGGGGGCGAGGTCGGTCATCGCCTGCAGTTCGTCCATCCTGACGAAGGTGGGGCAGAGAAGATCTTCTTGATGTGGCTGCAACCATGCAGCCGTCGCGCACAACAACGCCATGTCCGGCTCGACGGCGTCGACCTTGCGTTGCACCTCGGGCAGCGGGTTACGCGAACGAATCGGGGCGACGACCGCGCCGGCCCCGAGCGCAGCGAGCGCGCCGACGACGAAGTCGATTTCGTTCTCGCCGATCAGCATGATCGACTGGCCCGGCTGCAGCCCGGCATGGACCAACCCGGCCCGTGCCGTCGCGACCAGCGTTCGAAGCTCGCCGTACGTGATCTTGTTGCCTTGCGCGATCAGCGCGATCGACGCGGCGTCGACCGAGTCGATGATGCGCGCAATGTTGCTCTGCGCATCTTTCTCGGCACTGCTTGAAGTCACTGGCGCCTCACTCGTTCACTAGACGTGACACTGGTCATATCATGGGCTGGGGGCGTTCGCGGTGTCCAGCTCCCCGAGGTAGGCGATCGCGCCGAGGGCGCGGCCGACGAGTTCGGTGAAATCGGCGGTGCCGTCGGTGGCGACCCACTGGCGTGACGCTATTCGAATTGCCGACATCGAGGCTCCGGCGATGATCTCGGGCCGCGGATCGACGAGCGGGTCGACGGCGAGACGCTGGGCGATTGCCGCCGTGATATCGCGTTCCCACGCCAACTGCACGGTGGCCCGGAAGTAGGCCGATACCGAAGGGTACGCTGCCGCGAGCCGAGCCTGAAGTAATCGACCCTCTCGGTGCCGTTCGAAGTCGTCGGCGAGGGCAGCGAACGCGCTGCGCAACGAGACGAGGACCGGTTCGTCGTGGGGGCGGCCCGCCAAGGCCGACCGCAACTCACCCTGCGCGGCCTCCATGTCGCCGTAGAGCAAGGCCTCCTTTGAGGGGAAGTAGCGAAACAACGTACGTTGGGACACATCGGCGCTGTCGGCGATGTCCTGGGTCGTCGTTTCATCGAACCCTCGGGTGGCGAACAGCTGGTTGCCGGCTTCGCGCAAGGCCTCTCGTGTCTTTGACTTCTTGCGCTCCCGTCGATCCGGAGCCGGGGCAAACACTACGGTCATTCACCAATCCTACCGGGAAAGGCACCGTTTGTCAGCAACTGCCTTTTGGCAGCGCCGGACTTCTGGCAGTTATTGACTTGTGGCAGTGACTGACATATTGTGATCCCATGCCTGCAACCGCCGCCATCTTTGACCTCGATCGGACGCTCATCGCCGGATCCTCTTCGGTCGTCGTGCAACGTCATCTCGCCGAGGCGGGTATCACGACCGCCCACGACATCCCCTTCGCCGACGCGTTCGCCTCGTTCTACGAACGGTTCGGCGAAAACTGGTTGATGATGCAGCCCGCCAAGTTTGCTGGACGAGCAGCCGCCGGCTGGAGCGTCGACCTGGTGCGCGATGCCTGCACCGTCGCGGCCGCCGAACTTCTCGAGCAGGTCCAACCCTTCGCACACCAGGTGATCGAGGAACACCGCAAGGCCGGTGACAAACTCGTCCTCGCCACCACCTCGCCCGAGCCGTTCGTGCGGCCGATCATGGAGGCGCTCGAATTCGACGACGTCGTCTGCACCCGTTGGCAAAGCAGCGTCGGACTGTTCACCGGAGAGCTCGAGGGCGACTTCATCTGGGGTCGAAAGAAGGCCGATGCCGTCGCCGCCTGGGCCAAGGACAACAACGTCGACCTCAGCCGCAGCCACGCCTACTCCGACAGCTACTTCGACGCTCCGCTCCTCGACCTCGTCGGTCACCCCGTCGCGGTCAACGCCGATCTCCAGCTGTCGGCCACCGCCCGGCTCAACGGCTGGAAGACCCGCCATTTCGATGTCTCCGATGGCGTCGCGAAGGTTGCCGGCAAAGAGCTGCAGGACTGGGGTCGCGCGCTCATGCGACCCGGCCTCGTCGCCCCCAACGCCGATATCGAGTTCGAGGGAATCGAGAACATCCCCGCCGAGGGGCCGGCACTCATCGTGTTCAACCACCGCTCCTACTTCGACCCGACCGTCATGGGCCTGGTGATCGCCCAAGCCGGCCGCCAGGTACGCGGACTCGGCAAGAAAGAGGTCTTCGACGTTCCCCTCGTCGGCCGCCTGGTCAAGGCCTTCGGCGGCATTCGTGTCGAGCGGGCGTCCGGATCGGACGAACCGCTGCAACACGCTGCCTCCGCCCTCCGCGGCGGTGAATGCGTGATGATGGCACCGCAGGGCACGATCCCGCGTGGACCCGCGTTCTTCGACCCGCAGCTGACCGGGCGATGGGGCGCCGCGAAGCTCGCTGCTCAGACCGGCGCGCCGGTGATTCCGGTCGGCCTCTGGGGCACCGAAAAGGTATGGCCGCGCAGTGCGCGACTTCCACGCATGTCCCTCACCAATCGCCCGAAGGTGACCGTCACCGTGGGTCAGCCGATCTCGGTCACCACCGACGATCCAGAGGCCGGTACCGCCCAGATCATGCAAGCGATCATGGCGCTCTTGCCGCCTGAATCCCACGAACACCCCCCGCCGACTCCCGAAGAACTCGCCCGAACGTACCCGCCGGGGTACAAGGGAGACCCCGAGGCCGAACTCGACCGCCGTCCCGGCACCAACACCTGAAGGCAGCCATGACCGAACGCGATTACGAACTGGCCGACCGCATGACCGAGCACGAAGCGCTCATGTGGAACATCGAGAAAGATCCGTGGCTCAATCCGAGTGGCGCATCTCTCGCCATTCTCGACCAGCCGGTCGACATGGACTACTTCCATCGGCAGGTCCGGTTCGGCGTGGCCAAGATGCCGCGTCTCTACCAACGAGTCGTACCGGGTTTCGGACGTCTATCGACGCCGGCCTGGGTCCCCGACACCGAGTTCGATCTCGCCTATCACGTGCGCCAGATCGACCTACCCGAACCCGGCACCGACGAACAGCTCTTCGACCTCGCTGCGGCGCTGTACGCCGAACCGCTCGACCGCACCCGTCCACTGTGGAGATTCGTCGCCATCGGCGGACTCGCCGACGGACGCGGCGCCATATGGGCCATCTTCCACCACGCCATCAGCGACGGCATCGGACAGCTGCGCATGGCCGAGCTCTATCAGCAGGTGAAACGTAACGAGCCGCCGGCCGCCGAGGTCGACATCGAGTCGATCATCGCCGAAGCAGCGGCCGCACGAGACCCGAAGGAACTCGGCGCAGACTACGGCGCCAATCTGTGGGCGACGGCCACGACGAGCCTCGGCCACGTCGCCCGCCGCAACATCGGCATCGGCAAACGAGTCCTCGGTCAGGCGGCGATCGTTCCGGCTGACCCGCAGCGAGCCGTCGAAGCGGCCGGCCACCTCGGTGCGGCGGCCCGAGCAACGGTCGAGCAACTGACCGGCTCGGCCAACGACACCAAGGGAGGCTCCGAGCTGTGGTCACAACGCTCGCGCCATCGCCACCTCGAGCATGTCAAGGTGCCCCTCGACGAACTCAAGACGGCGGCACATGCGCTGGGCGGCAGCGTGAACGATGCGTTCATGGTCGGCCTCACGGAGGCAGCGGTGCGTTACCACGCCGAGCGAGACGCACCCGTCGAAGCGTTCAACACCAGCTTCGTGGTGTCCACGCGCACCGACAACAAGGTCGGAGGCAATTCGTTCACGCCGGTTCCCGTCCAGATTCCCGGCGGCGTGAAGACCTTCCGGGACCGGATGGCCGATGTCCGCCGAGTGAGCGACTCGGCCAAAGCGCGCGCCCAATCCGGTGGAAGCATTGGCAATCTTTCCGCGATCGTGAACCTGTTGCCCACGTCGGTCGTCACGCGAACCGCCCGCTCCCAAGCGGCAAAACTCGACTTCGCCACCTCCAACCTGCGGGGCGCTCCCTTCCAATTGTTCTGCGCCGGCGCCGAGGTGCTCAGCACCGTGCCGATGGGCCCCCTGGCGGGCACGCCGGCCAACATCACCGCGCTGTCGTACAACGGCATGGTCGATCTGGGCATCTTCGTCGATCCCGTCGCCATCGAGGATCCGGCCGCCTACCGTAATCACATCGAGGCGGCGTTCGCCGACCTGCTCGCCGAACACGCAACGAAGCCCAAAGCGGCCGCGAAACCCGCGACCAAGCGTCGGACCAAAGCCAAGACCGGCGCCACGAAGACCAAAGCCAAGTCCCGCAAACCCGCAACCAAGACCAGCACCACCAAGGGCAGCACCACCAAAGAGCGGGCCTGACATGCAACAGCTCACCTGCGGCGTCGAGCTCGTCCCGGATCTCTGGAATATCGCCGAGTACTGCATCGACGAGATCACCGTGTTGGCGAAAGAGCTCAAGGTCAAACTCGCCACGTGAACATCTCCGACGAGAGTCGCTTCGCGTCGCTGCAGGAGCCGGTCTTTCGTCGGCTCGTCGTCGGTGGCACATTCACCTTCCTCGCCATGCAGATGTCGACCATCGCGCGCGGCTGGTTGGCGTTTGATCTCACCGGCACCAATACCGCCCTCGGCGGGGTGCTCATCGGCTTCGGCCTGTCGAGCATCGTCGCGATACCGACCGGTGGCGTGCTGGCCGATCGGTTCCCGAAACGAAGGGTCCTGATCGCCGCCGGTACCGTCCAGACACTGGTATCGCTGGTGCTGGCCATCGCCGTCGCAACCGGTTCGATCGCCTACTGGATGCTGGTCGCCGCGAGCGTCGTCCAGGGCGCCACGGTGTCACTCCTCGGGCCGGCCCGTCTGGCGTTCATCGCCGAGGCGGTGGAACGAGAACGGATGACCAACGCCATTCTGCTCTCGCAGTCGAGCCTGCAGTTCACCCGAGTGTTCGGGCCCGCCCTCGCGGGTGCCCTGATCGGGGTTTCGGCCGTCGGCGTGGACGGCGTGTACTTCATCTCGGCGGCCGCGGCCGGAGCCGGCCTGATCGCCACGTTCGGACTGCCCGAGGGCAAACCGCAGTTCGTGTCCACCAGATCGCCACGCGAGGACCTGATCGACGGCTTCCGGTACGTCCGGGGCAATCCCCGACTCGCGCACCTGCTTCTCCTGTCGTTCGGCGTCGTGCTCGTCGGGTTCCCTCACGTCGCGTTCCTTCCGACGCTGGCCGAGGACGTTTTCGATGCCGGATCCTCGGGCTATGGGTTGCTCACCACCGCTGCAGCCATCGGCGCACTGTCGGCGACGCTGCTACTCGCCGGCGTCGCGACCAACCGGCTTCGGCGAATCCAGGCGCTTTCTGCGGTGGCTTTCGGCATCACGTTGACCCTGTTCGGGGCCTCGCCGACGTTCATCCTTGCGCTCCTCGTCATGATCCTGGTCGGCGCGTCGTCAGCTGCGTTTCAGGGCCTCAACAACTCGTTGATACTGACCTTGGCGCCGGTCGAATATCACGGCCGAGTCCAAAGCCTGTTGATGTTGAGCTTCGCCGGCTACGGCCTGGCGGCCCTTCCGCTCGGCATCATCGCCGATGCCACCGGCCTGCGCCCGACGCTGACCGCCATGGGCCTCGTCGTCGTGGCGATGTCCCTGATTTCGATGGCGATCGACCACCGCCGCGACCAAACGACGCCTGAAGGATTCGAGCTATGAGTGATGCCGCACAACAACCATCAGCAGACCAAGTGGTTCGCCGCTACTGGGACCATGTCTGGATCAAGCGCGACCTCTCGGTGCTCGGCGAGCTGTACACCGATCCCACGATCCGTCACACCGAAAGCGGATCGCGCACGGTGACGATTGCGCAACTCAAGGACAATCTGGGCGAATCCCTTCGCGCGCATCGTGGCGAGTCGTTCAGCATCGAAAACCTCGACCTCGTCGGCGATCGGGCGTGGCTTCGGCTCACGTTGCACGGCGTCAGCCTCGCCTCGATGACGCCCATGACGATCGAATGGATCGGCCAGTACCGGCTGGAGAACGGCAAGATCGCCGAAACATGGGCGCTGCATCAATCCGGGCTCGACTGGTCGCAGTAGCAGCGCGCCCGCCCGCCATCATGCGGGGAACGGGGCTGGGGTGAGGTCAGGTCGGTCGGGTCAGACGAGCGTGTTTGCGAAGATCTGCCAGGCGAGCACGCTCTTCGCGGTGAGGCTCAACCAGATGTACACGGTCTCGCCATGCACATAGTCGCTCCACTTTCCGATGCGGCGGTACTGCAGCCACTGATTCAGGGCGAAGGTATTGAAGAACAGGAACAGGCTGAAGATGATGCCGTACACGAACCCGGGCGGGCCCTGACCGCCATCGCTCGAGATGTTGACCGCCAAGTAGGTGGCGATGGCGACCCACGGCCCGATGCCCGCGACGCAACCGAACCAGAATGGCGTCCACCAGGTTCGCTCATCCGGAGCGTTGACCATCTCCATGATCCAACCGAACAGGATCATCGCGACGTTGACGAACCCGAGGGCAAGGAGCGCGGCCAGATCGGTGATACCCGTCACGAGAGCGATGAGCAGGATCATCAGCGTCGAGGACAGGGCGTACTCCACCCATCGGAAGCGGTTGCGGCCGCGGCGCAACTCGGAGCTGTAGGCCGAGAAGCCCACGGTGCCGATGATGAAATGGAACAACGCGGACAACAGCAGGAACGAGGCCGTCGCCCACGCCAGCGGCACACCCAACACCCCGTTCACCGTGCCGTCGGCCAGCGGCGTTCCGGGCGGACCGTTCAGCGCAAACGCGCTGACGTCGAGCTCGAAGTCGTTTCCGAGCACGATCATGAGTGCGCCCGAGACGAGGTGAATGACACCCATCACCAAGTTGAACCGGCGGAGGCGATGAAGACGCTCGCTCGGAACGTCGACGGTTTGTCGCTGGAAGTCGATCATGCCCCGAGTGTGGCATCGGGCAGCTCGCACCGATGGCTCGGACCAGTAGAATTTTGGCGCCGTCGCTTTCCCGGAAGGAATCCCCAGATGGAACTACTCGAGATCGAAACCGAACGCCGCGCGCAACGCGAAGAGCTCGCCGGATGGCTGCACGAGCTGGCCGACTCCCTCGCCCGCCACAACGAGCTGTCATTCAAACGCGAGGGCCTCCAATACCGGGTGAAGGTGCCAGACGAGGTCGGGGTCGAAGTAGAGCTCGAGATCGAGGACGACGGCACGAAGCTCGAGATCGAGATCTCCTGGTAGCGGTGGTCCCAGCACCTCCGGATCACGAGAAGTCCGATTACGAGAAGTCAAAGCCGGCGTACCCCGCGGCAACAACCGCATCGCAGTGCTCGATGTAGCGATTGAGGCCGCCGGCATAGGGCAGGAACACCCTCGGCTTCCCCGGCACGTTGTCGCCGAGGTACCACGAGTTGCAGTTGGGAGCGGTGAACATCGTGTTGGCCGCAATCCCGTTCACCTGCGTAACCCACTCCTCCTGCGCCATTTCCTCCGGTTCCACGCTCGTGTAGCCGGCGGAACGCATGTGATCGATGCACGCACCGATCCACTCGACGTGATGTTCGGTGCCCACCACCATGTTGGCGAGCACCGACGGACTGCCCGGCCCGGTGATGGTGAACAGATTCGGGAAGCCGGCGATCTGGATGCCGAGCAGGGCTCCGACGCCATCCGCCCACACGTCGCGTAGGCGGCGACCGTCGCGACCGCTGATGTCGATGCGGTTCAACGCGCCGGTCATCGCATCGAAGCCGGTGGCGTAGACGATTGCGTCGAGCGCAACATGGCCCTGTTCGGTCTGGATGCCGGTGGCCGTGACCCGCTCGATTGCCCCCTTCCGAAGATCGACGACGGAGACGTTCGGCAAGTTGAACGATTCGAAATAGTCGACGCAGAACACGGGGCGTTTGCAGCCGATCGGGATGTCCCCGGGCGACAGCGCTTCGGCGACGTCAGGGTCGTGCACCGTTCGCCGAATCATTTCGCGATACAACTCCATGCCAGCCGCGTTGGCCTCCAGATCGGACGACACATCGATCCAGTCGCGAGCCGCACTCCATCCCTTCTCGTCGACCTTCGCCATACGTTCCTCGAGTGACGCCTCGAGGATCCGTTCGGGCGATGGCGCCGACAGGCCCAGCAAGCCTTGGAATCGGCCGACGCCGCCATAGGACGCGCGGGCCAGTCGACGAATTTCTGCGTACTCGGCCTTGGCCTTTGCTGCGACCTCCGGTTCGATCGGTCCCCGCGGGGCGGGCCAGGCCACCGCGGCACTTCGCTGAAACACGTACAGATGCCCGGCAATCGATGCGAGCTCCGGGGTGATCTGCACGCCCGAGGAACCGGTACCGATGACCCCGATGCGTTTGCCGGCGAGGTCGGGCGCCTCGTCCGGCCAGGTGTTGGTGGCGAGGCTGATGCCCTCGAAGCTGTCGCGGCCGGCGATGTTGGGCGTGATCGGCACCGACAGACAGCCGGTGGCCATCACACAGAACGTGGCGGACACGCGCTGCCCCTGATCGGTGTCGATGAGCCAGCGGTGCTGCCCCTCGTCATAGGTGGCGGACATGACTCGCGTTTCGAGCATGATGTCCCGCCGTAGATCGAAGCGATCGGCGACGTGATTGAGGTACCGCTCGATCTCCTCTTGGGCCGGCATGATGTCGGACCACTCCCACTCCTGCTGGAGTTCGTCGGAGAAGCTGTAGGAGTACTCGATACTCGGCACGTCACAGCGGGCCCCGGGATACCGGTTCCAGAACCAGGTGCCGCCAACACCCCGGCCGGCTTCGAAGACCCGGACGGTGAGACCCTTCTCCCGAAGGTGGTGCAGCGCATACAGGCCGGCAAATCCGGCGCCTACCACGACCACATCGACGGAGTCGTCTCCGATACTGACCTCGACCGCGTCAGGCTCGCCCATAGTGCCCATCGTGCCCGGCCTCCGACGCCGACGTCCATTCTCGACTCCCCGCGACATTGGGAAGAAACCACGCTGCGTGCGGGTTCAGCAACGCATGGACGTCCAGGTGACAGACGAAGCAATTGCGGCGATCAAGGCCAAGGGCGGCATGGTGGCGGTCGATTTCATCCCACCGGTTGGTTGAGGAAAGAAGTTTTATGAGGTGTCGGTCGACACCTCCTGCAAGGGCAAGAACCTCAGCCCGTACCGCACGGTCCGCAAAGAGGGCGTCAAAATCCTCGTCGCGCCCAATCTGATCGGGTTCGCCGACTCGATCGTTCTCGACGTCAAGGGCAAGTTTCTTCGACGCGTCAAAGCCGAGATCAGTCGCGACGGCGACGCCTGCAGTATCTGACCCGTGACCTGACCCGCGCCCGCGTCAGGGTGCCGAGGCGGGGCATGACAGAATCGCTCGGCCATGGACCACACTCCCACTGCTCCCGCGCCGAGACGAAGGCGTCTGCAGACCTCGTTGCTGAGCGTGACCGCCGGCCTCCTCATCGCCGCGGCGCTTCCGCCGTGGGGCTGGTGGCCCTGCGTGTTCGTCGGCTTCGCGATCGTCGACCACTTGCTCGCGAACTCCACGTGGAGGCAACGCTTCCGCCGGATGGGCCTGGTGACGGTCGCCTGGCTGGCCCCGGGGTTGCTGTGGATGCTCGACCTCACTCCCCCCGGCTATGTCATCGCCGTCGGCCTGTACGCCGTGTTGTTCGGCCTCGCCGCTGCGGTCACGCCGCCCGACCGCTGGCGCCGGCTGGCCTTTCCTGCCGCGATGACCGTCGCGACCCTCATCATGTGGCGGGTGCCCTTTGGTGGCACTCCCCTCGCGACATTGCCGATGACCCAGGCCCAATCCCCGCTGCTTCCGATCGCCCGGATTGCGGGATCGATCGGTCTCGTCGCCGTGGTTGTCGCCGTTGGCTTCGGCATCGCTGCGATTGCCGAACGGCACTACCTCTCGGCCGTCGCAAGCGGCGTATTCGTCGCTACGTTCTCGTTGCTCGCCGCACTCGCGCCCACCGGAGGCGACCCGATCGGAACCCTCGACATCGCGGTTGTGCAGGGCGGCGGGATACAACGCACCAGGGCATCGCCGGAGGGGGCACAGGTGGTTTTCGATCGCCACGTCGAAGCCTCTGCGATGGTGAACCCGGGCGTCGATCTCGTCCTCTGGCCCGAAAACGTCGTGAACCCCACCAGTATCGACGAGGGCAACAACCCGATCGATCGGCTTCTGTACCGCGAGGAAGCGAAGGCCGAGTTGGCCGCACTGGCGGCCCGACTCGACGCGCCGCTCTTGGCGGGCTGGTTCGAAGCCATCTCCCCCACCGAAACCGCCAACTACACCGACGTCCTGTTGCCTGACGGAACGGTCGTCGACCACTACGACAAGGTGCAGATCGTGCCCTTCGGTGAGTTCGTGCCGCTGCGTCCGCTGCTCAACATCTTCGCCGAGGACGTCCTCCCGCCACGCGATGTCGTGCGCGGCACCGGGCCGGCGGTTCTCGAAACGCCGGTCGGAACGCTGGGCATCAGCATCTCGTGGGAGATCTTCTTCGAGCGTCGAGCGCGCGACGCCATCACCAATGGCGGTCAGATCCTCCTGAACCCGACGAACGGCTCGTCGTACTGGTTGACGATTCTGCAGACCCAGCAATTGGCATCGTCCCGACTGCGCGCGGTCGAGACCGGCAGATTTGTCGTGCAGGCTGCGCCGACCGGGTTCAGCGGAATCATCTCCCCCGAGGGCGAGGTGCTCACGCGCACCGACATCGGCGAACAAGCCGTCGTTCACGGCACCGTTGAACTTCGCGACGAGCTGACCTGGGCCATGCGCGTCGGCCCGCTGCCCGTGTTGTTGGTGGCGCTTGCGGCGTTCAGCGCCGGCGCAGCCGGGCACGCGAGAAGCCGGGCTAGATCTCGATCGACAGCGTGATCGGCCCGTCGTTGACCAGCGCAACCGCCATATCCGCCCGGAATCTGCCCGTCTCCACCCGCGCTCCCAGCTGCCGAAGTTCATCGACAACCGCCTGCACCAACGGTTCAGCCACCTCGGGCTTCGCCGCCGCGCTGTAACCGGGGCGTCGGCCCTTGCGGGTGTCGCCGTACAGCGTGAATTGACTGATGACCAGCAACGCGCCCTCGACGTCGGCGACCGACCGATTCATGACGCCTTCGTCGTCGTCGAAGATGCGAAGGCCAAACAGCTTCGTGGCCAACTTCGCGGCGTGCGCCGGCGAGTCGTCGTGCGTGACCCCCACCAGCACACAGAGCCCCGTATCGATCGACCCGACCACCTCGTCGTTCACCGTGACCGACGCCCGGGTGACCCGTTGCACCAACGCTCGCATCGACGCAACGTACCCCGCAGCGGGCGGGCTGCGCATCCACACTGCATGGTGGGACGGAATAACCGGGCCGAACGCGTCGTTGCATTGGTTCGATAACGTTCATTACTGAACGTGCGAAACGCGGCTCGGGCTGCGGCTGAACTCGACCCAACGCAACGGCGCGGTGGTGTGAAAGTCGGCACGCTATTTGACCCCAACGCCGCCTGCAATGAAGGCTTACTCCTTATGTCTCAAGTCCATCGCCCCCTGCGGATTGCTCTTCTCGCGTACCGAGGCAAGCCCCACGTCGGCGGGCAAGGCGTCTACGTCCGCCACCTCGCCAAGGCACTGACCGACTTGGGCCACTACGTCGAGGTGTTCGGCGGCCAGCCCTATCCGGTTCTCGACGAACGGGTCCCGCTCACCAAGCTGCCCAGCCTCGACCTGTACAACGACGTCTATCCCATGCGCAAGCCTCGGCTCTGGGAGCTCAACGACGTCCCCGACTTCCTCGAGGCCATGTCGTTCAGCACCGGCAACTTCTCCGAACCGATGGCGTTCAGCTGGCGGGCGTACAAGGCATTGAAGGATCGGGCCGACGAGTTCGACGTCGTGCACGACAACCAAACCCTCGGATGGGGGCTCCTGGCCATCCAGGACCGCCTCGGGCTGCCCGTGCTGTCCACCATTCATCACCCGATCACCGTCGATCGCGTGCTCGAGATCGAACACGCGCCGAACCTCTGGAAGCAATTCGGCAAACGCCGTTGGTACTCGTTCACCAAGATGCAGACGCAGGTCGCAAAGCGTATGCATCGCGTCATGTGCGTCTCCGAGAACTCGAAGAACGACATCAGCCGCGACCACAAGGTCCCCTTGGACCGCATCCACGTCGTGCCGGTTGGCGTCGACCCGGAACTGTTCAAGCCGGTACCGGGTGTCGAGCGCATCCCCGGAAAGCTCGTCACCACAGCCAGCGCCGACGTCGCCATGAAAGGCCTCGTGTACCTCATCGAGGCGGTGGCCAAACTTCGTACCGAACGCGACGTCACCCTCACGGTGATCGGCCGTCCAAAGGAAGGCCAGAGCCTCGACAAGATCCGCGAACTCGGGTTGGAAGACGCCATCGACTGGGTGTCGGGCGTTCCGGATGAACGCATCGTCGAGCTGTACTCCGAAGCCGAACTCGCGGTCGTGCCATCGCTCTACGAGGGCTTCTCCCTGCCGGCGATCGAGGCCATGGCGTCGGGCGTCTGTCTCGTCGCCACGACGGGTGGCGCCTTGCCCGAGGTCACCGGCACCCACGGCGAAACCTGCCTCCAGGTCCCGCCCGGCGACAGCGAAGCGCTGGCCAACCAGATCGGCGAGGCGCTCGGCGACGCGGCACTACGCGAACGCATCGGCAAAGCCGGCCGCGACCGGGTGATCAACCGGTGGAGCTGGCTGCACACCGCACAGAAGACCGTGCTCGAGTACGAAGCGCTGCTCGACGATTTCGCGGCAGGCAAGAAGGCTGACGCGTAATGCTCACCGTCGACTACGACCGACTCGGCCTGCACGCTGGCGACACCCTGCTCGACCTCGGCTGCGGCTTCGGCCGCCACGGTTTCGAGGCGCTACGGCGCGGCGCCGACGTCGTGGCCTGCGACATGGCGCACCACGAACTGACCGAGGTCATCAAAATCGTCGAGGTCATGCGCGACGACAACGAGGTTCCCGAGGGAACGACGGTGACCTGCGTCAACGGTGACGCCACCAAATTGCCGTTCGCCGACAACCACTTCGACAAGATCATCGCCTCCGAAGTGCTCGAGCACGTCCCCGACGACATCGCCGCCTACCGCGAGCTCGCCCGGGTCCTCAAGCCCGGCGGAACCATCGCGGTCACCATCCCGTCCTGGTTCCCCGAGCAGGTGTGCTGGCGACTCAGCGACGAGTACTACGCACCCAAGTCCCCTGGCGGTCACGTGCGCATCTACAAGCTCGCCGAAGTGCGCCAACGCCTGGCCGACCAAGGCCTCAGCCCGTCCGACTCGCATCGAGCCCACGCACTCCACAGCCCCTACTGGTGGCTGCGGTGCATCGTTGGACCCCACGAGCCGGTAGAGGCCAACAAGCTCGTCAGTCTGTACAACCGCTTCCTCACCTGGGACATCTTCGAGGCGCCCATGGTCACCCGCGCCGCCGATAAGGTCCTCAATCCCGTCCTAGGCAAGAGCTTGGTCGTGTATGCCACCAAGCCTGTCACCGCCACCAAAGCCCACCCGGAGTCCGCTGATGTCGCAGCTTGAGGTCCCAGGCATTCTGAGCCACGCCGATGTCGTCGCCACCGCGCAGAGCATCGCCGACTGGCAACTACCAACCGGCATGATTCCCTGGTTCCCGGGTGGCCACGCCGACCCGTGGAATCACGTCGAAGCGGCGATGGCCCTCGACGTCGCCGGTCTGGAACAGGAAGCGCTGGCCGCGTACCAGTGGCTGGTCGACATCCAACGCCACGACGGCTCCTGGCACCAGTACTACCTGGCCGACGAGGTCGAGCAGGACAAACTCGATGCCAATGTCATCGCCTACATCGCGACCGGGGTGTGGCATCACTTCCTCCTCACGCGCGATCGCGGCTTCCTCGAGTCGATGTGGAGCGTGGTCGAACCCGCGATCGAATTCGTTCTCGAGTTGCAGCAACCCCGCGGCGAGATCCTCTGGGCCCGTCACACCGACGGCACCCCTTGGTCCTTCGCTCTGCTCACGGGGTCATCGAGTATCTGCCACAGTCTTCGTTGTGCCGTGTCGATCGCCGAAACACTCGGTCGGGAGCGGCCCGATTGGGAACTCTCGCTCGGCCGTCTGGCCCACGTTATTCGCTCGGTACCAGAGGCCTTTGCTCCCAAGCACCGCTGGGCGATGGACTGGTACTACCCCGTCTTGTCCGGTGCGATCACCGGCGACGCGGCCCGCGAACATCTTGCGGCGCGACGCGACACCTTCATCGAAGAGGGCAAGGGCGTACGTTGCGTGAGCGATCGGCCGTGGTACACGGCCGCCGAAACCACCGAGTGCATGTTCGCGTACCTGTTGGTCGGCGAGCGTGCGTTCGCCACCGACTTGTTCCGCTGGGCTCAGAGCGTCCGCGACACCGATGGCAAGTATTTCACCGGCCTCGTGTACCCCGATCTTGTGCACTTCCCCACCGACGAACGAAGCACGTATACGTCTGCCGCCATCGTCCTGGGTGCCGACGCACTGTCGGGTGCCACGTCGGCCTCGGGCATTTTCACCGACGAATCGTTGGTGGCGCCGATCATGGACGTCAGCGCCGAGCAGCGCGATCCCTCGCTCGACTAGTACTTCGACGCCGGGCGCGACCGAACGAGCCGAAGGACTCCCTCTCGAAGGTCGTCAGGCGGTGGGGTCACGAAACTCAATCGCGACGACGAAGCGAGCTCACGCTCGACCGCGAAGGCGGCCCCTGGCACGAAACAGACGAGGTGTTCGAGCGCGGCATTGAGCCACGTCGCGGTGTCCACGTCGCCGCCGAATTCGGCCCAGACGAACATGCCGCCGGCTGGGGTTTCGAATCGCACGCCGTCGCCGAACGCATCGTGCAGGGCGGCGACGAGGACGTCGCGCTTGTGGCCGTACGTGCGCCGTAGCGCATCGAGGTGCTCAGCGAGCCACGGCGAGCGTAACGCCTCGGCAACGATGGCTTGGGTGACGGTGCTCGTGTGAAGGTCCGCCGACTGCTTCGCTGTCACAACGGCCTCTCGTAGCCATGCCGGACCCGTCAGCGAACCGATGCGAAGTCCGGGGGCGAGCACCTTTGATGTGCTGCGAAATCGCACGGTGAGATCGGGGTCGCCGACACGTTCTTCGGGCCGTTCGCCGTCGTAGTACAACTCTCGGTACGGGTCATCCTCGATCACCACGAAGCCGTACTTCGATGAGAGCTCGTGGAGGTGGGCTCGTCGTTCCGTGCTCATGGTCGCGCCGGTCGGATTGTGAAAGTGCGGGACGATGTAGCACGCCTTCGGCCGAAGACCGCCCTCCAATCGATCGGCGAGCACGGCGGTGTCGAGGCCGTCGCCGTCGATGGGAATCGGGTGGACTGCGGCATTCACGCTGCGCAAGATCTGCAGCACACCGAGGTATTCCGGGTCACCGGTCACCACGACGTCGCCGGGGTCGAGGAGCACCCTCGCGACAAGGTCGAGTCCCTGCTGCGAACCGGTCGTGACGACGAGATCGTCGGGATCAGGATGGCCGGTATCTGGATGGTCGGGATCAGCGCCATCGAAAAGTGGATCGCCGTACAACGTGGCCAGCGCCGCTCGCGCCGACTCCTCCCCTCTGGTCACGCCGTACTGCAACACCCGCGCTCCGTCGCGCGCAATCACCTCGCCCGCGATCGTGGCGAGGGCATCAACCGGGAACATCGAAGCATCGGGCAAGCCGCCGGCCAATGAGATCATGCCGGGACGGCGCGCTTGATCGAGTAGATCGCGAATCGCCGATGAGTGCGCTCCTGCGGCGCGCCGGTTCAGCAAGTGGGACGAGGCCATGTACCCAGGATGCCCCCCAACGGGGCCGAACAGAAGACCCGGCCAATGGTGGTACCACCAGTGCTAGGATGAGGGAGCGATGGACCGTTCGATTGGCGAGTTTCTGCGAACGAGGCGAGAGCGGTTACGGCCCGAGGATGTGGGCCTGCCAACCGGGTCGCATCGGCGGACGAAAGGGCTGCGGCGTGAGGAAGTCGCCGTGCTGGCCGGTGTCGGCGTGTCGTGGCTGACGCGCCTCGAGCAGGCCAAGGCCAACGCGGTGTCCGCCGACGTCCTCCACGGCCTCGCCGGTGCACTTCGCCTCAGCAGCACCGAGCGAGCCCACCTGTTCAGCATGGCCGGCGTGCATCTACCTCCGGCGGCCTCGCAGGCCTCGATCAATGACGCGCACCGGCGCCTCGTCGCCGGCCTCGATCCGAACCCCGCGTATCTGCTCGATCATCACTGGGATCTCGTCACCTGGAACTCGGCCGAAGCGCGCTTGTTTCCGCTGCTCACCGACGCCGGAGCGCACCCGAACCTGCTCCGCCTCTTTCTCGAACACGAAGAGTTGCGTGACTTCATCGACGATTGGCCGCTCGAGGTCGAGCGGCTGACCCGTCAGTTCCATGCCCACATCGCCGCCTACCCCAGCGATTCACTCCACGCGTTGGCCGTGGAATTGCGCGCCGAACATCAGGCGTTCAACACCGCATGGGAACGCCACGACGTCGCGCCGCTGGCTCCACACGTCCGGGTGATCAACCACCCGTCGGGGCAACTGCGATTCGACCAACATCGCCTGGCCCTGCCCGATCACCCCGGGTGGCAACTCGTCCTGTTCCTCCCCATCTGATACCTCCCCATGCAAGATTTGTGAGGGTTTCGCGGGTCCCCGGCCCCGGAATCCCTCACAAATCTTGACTACGAGGGTGGGGTGACCGTGTCGCGGACCCAGTTGCCGTGGAAACCGTTCGGCACGCGCACGGGCAACTCGACCCGAGCCACCTCTTCGGTGATGTTCGCCGCATCGAGGATGACGAGATCGCTGGTGTTCTTCGCGGCGTCGTACACCATCGTCAGGATCCAGCCATCGTCTTCGGCCGTGGCGCCGGAACGACCGACAAAAACCGGTTCGCCGGCTTCCCTGCCGTCACCGTGCACGTGCGACTCGGAGGTCGCATGCTCGAAGTCGTGCTTGTGGGTATCGCCGAATCCCTCGCCACCCTCGCTCCAGAGTCCCGTCGTGTAGCCAAAGCGGTGCGGGACGTTCGCAACCGACCCCGCGATCCGGGGAAACTCCTGGGGCCGATCGTCGACGGTTTCGCGAGAGACGCGCCCGGCGACCGGATCGACGGTCCAACGCGCCAGCCGAGGGAGCGCATCGCGGAATGGGCCGTTGCGATCCGCATCGAAAATTCGGTCGAATTCGCAGATGTCGATGACGACCTTGCCGTCGGCGGTGTCGTACGCATTCAGGGGGTGAAACGCGAAGCACGGATCGATCTCGCACCAGATGATGTCGGCCTCGGAATCTGCAGTCCGCGGCAACAGCCCGAGCCGGGCGTCGTAGTCGTCGAACCACCGAAACGGCAGCTGACTCCCAGCCATCGCCAGTTCGAAGTCGACGGCGACCGGAAGGTCCATCACGACCGCGTACGTCTGCGTCAGCGGCATGTCGTGCACCATGGGCATGGTCGGTGCGGTGATCCCGATCGTCTTCGTCATGGACCCGTCCGGACCGACGACCACGTACTGCAGCTGATCCACCAAGTCGGGCCAGTGGTAGCACAGCGCATGCATCTCGCCGGTCGACGGGTCGTACTTCGGATGTGCGGTGTATCCGTTGAGGAGGCTGTCATTGAAACCGTTGGTCCGGACCGTTTCGAGCTCGTACGTGAGCTCGACCGGTTTGATCCCCGCCTCGACAATGGCGTAGGTCTTGCCGGCGTGACCGATCACGTTGGTGTTCGGGCCAATGGCTCCGTCGACCGGTCCGGAGCCACCCGTGCCGAGCAATTCGAGCGTTCGCTGCGACCCGACGAAGCGATTTCGGTACCACTCGGCCTTGCCGTCGCGGAGGCGAATACCGTGGACCATGCCGTCGCCGACGAACCAGTGATGCGTCGCCAAGTCGATGTCGCCGATCGGGTTGGGACCGTTGCGGAGCAGCCGGCCTTCGAGCTCCGCCGGAATGTGACCGGTGACCGGAAGGTCGGTGACGGTGTGCTCTTCGGTCACCGGTGCGTTGTTCCCGGCGATATAGACGCCAGCATCGAGATCGGTCATGGCTTGGCTCCTGGCGTTGCGGCGACGACGCCGTCGTGGTCGTCGTGGGCCAACCTACCGGCCCCCGTGGTCGCGCGCCGGACGGTCCCGGGAGGGTCCGAGCTGATGAGACGCTGGCGGTGCCCACCGGTACGCTTTGCCGGATGCCCGCCGCTCGATTTCCGTCCGTACGTCGCCTGTCCACGGGCGCGGTGTTGGGCGCCCTTCTGTTCGCCTCAGCTTGCGGAACCGACGTGCCGTCCGGAGAGCCATCCCGGACAACAGCAACGCCCACGACATCGATTGACGCGACCGGATCTTCGTCGGCCGACGGCACCACACCGGCCGATGACGCAGCGGCCGCCATGGTCGAAGATCTCCGTATTCGCCTCGTCCAGGACGGAGGATGCTCAACCGAACCCATCGATCCGGGCATCGTGACGCAGGGGCTCGCCGGGTTCGGCGCCGACGCGCAGGCGGCGGGCGAAGCGGCCTGGGACCAGTTGGCTGCGGTGGCACCGAGTTGTGACGCCGACCGAGCCGCTTGGGCCCAAGGCATCGCCACAACCGTGAAGTCGTTGAGCGATCTCGAGCAAGTCCTCGGTACGTCGGACCAGCCGCTGGACATCCCCACCTTCGCCGGCGACGCCGACATCCGGGACGTCTCAGCGCTCGCGGTCGCCCAGTTCGACCGGCTGCACCAGATCATCGTCGACCCTGCACCGGCGCAGGCATCACCACACTGGCTCGGCGCGGGCGAAGCGGTCGTCGTGAAGGGCCTCCGCCAAAAGGCAAGTACGGGCGAGGCCATCGACGTCGTCATCATCGGCGACTCACTGGCCAAGCACGGCATCGACGTCCCGGTGCTCAGAAACAGCGGTATCGACGTGTTCAATGCGGCGGTTGCGGCGGCATCTGAGACTGCTCAGGTTCAACTGCTCGACACCAGTCGGCGACTTCTTCCGCAGGTCTCGACGATCGTCTGGGAGCTCCACACCCACCGCATGTTCATTCCGTGCGGCGGTCCCGACCCTCGTTTCAACACGGTGCTCGCAGCGCGGGACTCCGTGTTCATGGAGGTATCCGAGGCGGTCGACGTCGACCCCTACGAACTCATCCTCGGGTCCGACCCGATGAACCCACAACGGTCCTTGGCGGGGTACAACCTCACTTCCGAGAATGACTCCGGCAACGGCGGCGCACTCGAGGGTCGCGACGCCGAGAGGATCGAGCTACAGCTCCGGACAGACCCCATTCGGTACGACAACCCGACCGTTTGCCAAGAACGCATCAACGATGTCGGCGACAACGTCGCCGCACTTGTTGCCGATGGTCTACGGGTCGTCATCGTCGTCGCTCCGCAGTCGCAACAACTCGCCGACCTGCACCCGGAAGGCCGAGCCGCCCACGCAGCAGTCGTCGCCGACATGCAGGCCGTGGTCACGGACAACGGTGGCGAGCTGCTCGACCTGTCGACTGCGGTCGACGACAGCGACTTCTACGATCTCACGCACGTCAACGCCGCCGGCCGCGTGATCTTCACGCAAGAGGTGGCGGCGGCGCTGCAGGCCGACTGAATCTTCGAACGAAGGGTCAGACCCGGGTGAGGACCCGCAACGATCCGACCGCTCGTGATTCCACGAACCCGCCCGACTCGAGAGCCCGCACGTAGATCTCATCGTGAGGGGCCTGGCCGCCGTCGACCGGATTGGCGAACACGTCGTGGATACACAGCACGCCGCCCTTCACCACGTGGGGCGTCCATGATTCGTAGTCGAGGCGCGCCGGCTCTGCACCGTGCCCGCCGTCGATGAACAAGAAGGCCAGGTCGATCGACCAAACCGGACCCAACGTGGGCGAATCGGCGACGATCGCGATGACGGTGCCCTCGAGGCCCGCATCATGCACGGTCTTGCGGAAGAACGGCAAGGTATCCATCTTGCCAACTGCGGGATCGACGAGATCTGGCTCGTGCCACTCCCAACCCGGCTGGTTTTCCTCGGAGCCGCGATGGTGATCGACGGTGAAGAGCACCCGACCGAGCTGCTGGGCTGCGGCACCGACGTACACCGATGATTTTCCGCAATACGTTCCCACCTCGAGCAGCGGTCCGTCGACGGAAACCGAGGCAGCGGCCTCGTACAGGGCGAGACCCTCGTCAGGCGGCATGAAACCGCGCGCCGCTTCCGCGTGGGCCAAGAGGTCGGGTGGCATCGTCGGCTGCGGTGTCATGGGCCTCAGGCGAACTCATCGATGCAATCGGGAAAAGCGGGGCCGGTCTCGTCATCGGCCCAGACGATGTGTTCGAACACCAAGTAGCGCAGCGCCCACACGCCGAGGAACGCGGTGATGTTTGCCAGGTAGACGACGTAGAACCCGTCGAAACGTCGATCGGACCAACCGACGAGCGCCGTGGAAAAGAAGAGGCCCATGAACGCCAACGCCCAGAACGGCACGACCTCGGTGCCGAAGTCGCTCTTCCCGTCCTGTTCCCAAACCCAGATTCGGGCCATGAAGTAGGCGGGAATCGTATTGATGGCCACTGCGGCGAAGTTTGCCCGAGCGCCATTCCAGCCCAGGCCGTCATGAAAGATGACGAGCAACGACAGCCCAAAGATGGTGTTCAGTATGCTGACACCGCAATAGCGCAACAGTTTCACACCGTGCTCATCGAGCACGCGGTACAGACCTTTTGACACAGGACAGTACGCTATCGGCAATCCGGTCCAGCACGAGCCGGAGCGCGATCGGGCCAGCCCAGCTACGTTCCAGTCGCCCCCCGCCGGCGCAGCTCCGTAAGCTCCTGGCATGCAGGATGCGCTCGATGCCGTGATGGCCCTACTCGACCTCGAAGTGATCGAGGTGAACATCTTCCGTGGGCTCAGCCCCGACGAGGACCGCCAACGGACCTTCGGGGGCCAGGTGGCAGGGCAGGCGCTGGTCGCAGCCGCCCGGACGGTCGACGACATCGCGGTGCACTCGATGCACGCGTACTTTCTCCGACCCGGCGATCCGAAGGCGCCGATCCTCTACGAGGTCGACCGCATCCGGGATGGTCGCTCCTTCATCACCCGACGAGTCGTTGCCATCCAGCACGGTCGCGCCATCTTTCACATGTCCGCATCGTTTCATCGCGACGAGCCCGGCTACGACCATCAGACCGAAATGCCCGAGGTCCCGGCGCCGGAAACACTGCTGACCTTCGAGGAACGCATCGCCAACAACCCGCAGGTCCCCCAGGAATGGAGAGACCGGCCGCGGCCGATCGACATGCGGTTCATCACCGCTGCACCCATGGAGCGCAACGAACCCCAACCGCCGCGCCAGCAGGTATGGATGAAGGCCAACGGCGTCCTCGGCAACGACCGCGTCCTCCACAACTGCCTGCTCACCTACGCTTCCGACATGACCCTTCTCGATGCTTCCCTGCTCCCCCACGGGCGCGGCGACGGCGAAATCATGCTCGCCAGCCTGGATCACGCGATGTGGTTCCACCGCCCCTTCCGGGCCGACGAGTGGCTGTTGTACGACCAGGACACGCCGTCGGCGTCGGGAGCGCGGGGCCTCGCCCGTGGACACGTATTCAAACAAGATGGGACCCTGGTGGCGAGCGTCATGCAGGAAGGGCTCATTCGGAAGCTCGATCGGTGACGAGACTCCGCCGGTTGGCAACAATCGCCTCGATCCTGCTGCTCGCCGCCGGCTGCTCCGACGACGGGCCCGGCCGCACGGGATCGGGGCCCGTCGGAACCGTGTTCTCGGCCGGCGTCGGCGAGCCGCCACCCACGCTTGCTGATCCCATCGAATCAACCGAGGCACCTGCCGGATCCTATGCCGACGTCTCCGTCGCACTCGAGGTCGTCACCACGGCCGCACAGCCAATGGCCCTGGTTCAGCAACCGGGCACCGACCTGATCCTCGTCGCCGAACGGGAAGGGACCGTGCGACCGCTGCTCGACGGCGAACTCGGTCCACCCGCGGTCGACATCAGCGATGACGTGCTCGCGAACGCCGAACGAGGTCTCCTGAGCATGGCGTTCTCCCCCGATGGCACCCGGCTCTATCTCAGCTTCAGCGACCTTCGGGGTTCGACGCGCGTCGACGAGTTCGAGGTGAACGGCGAGGTGGTCAATCCGTTTGTGCGCCGCACGATATTCGAGCTCGATCAGCCGGCCGGAAATCACAACGGCGGCCACATCGTCTTCGGGCCGGACGAGTACCTGTATCTCGGTCTCGGTGACGGCGGCGGCTCAGGCGATACCTACGACACGGGCCAAGACCCGCTGACCCCACTCGGGTCGATCTTACGGATCGATCCAACCAGCGACGCCGCCGGCAACTACGGCGCCTACGGCATTCCGGCCAACAACCCGTTCGCCGTGGACGGGGGCACACCCGAGATCTATGTGTGGGGACTACGCAACCCATGGCGCTTCTCGTTTGACTTCGATGACGGAGCGCTGTGGGTGGCCGACGTCGGACAAGACGTCTGGGAGGAGATCAACCGACTCCCGGCCCGCGGTTCGAGTGGTGCGAACCTGGGGTGGCCCCTGCAAGAAGGACGGCACGATCTTCGCGGCGGCATTCCCGACAACTACGTCCCGCCAATCGCCGAGTACCACCACGACTTCGGCTGTTCGATCACCGGCGGATACGTGTATCGCGGTGACGCAATCCCGGATCTCGAAGGCGCCTACGTCTTCGGTGACTACTGCACAGCCCAGCTGTGGGCGCTGCCGCCCGATCTCGACGCCGCGCAAGGCATCGATGCGCTCGGCGTCGAGTTCGACGACAACCTCGTGTCATTCGCGGTCGACAATGACGGCGAGCTGTACGCACTCACCACCGTGAGTATCTCCAAGCTGGTGCGGGGGTAGCCGACCACAGCCCTTCTAGACTTGCCGCTCGATGAGTGCTACTTCCCCACGAACCGCCGACACGACCGCGCCAGAAGGTGCATTCGCCCTGCTCGGCCGTGCATTCTTCGGCCCTACATTCTTTGGCCGTGCATTCTTGCGCCCGGCGTTGTTGGTACTTGCGGTGGTGGGAACAGCGGTGTTGGCCAGCGGGTGCGGAACCGGCACCGACAGCGTCTCGATCTCGTCGACCACGAGAGCGCCCGAGACCGCGGCTCCCACCAGCCCTGTTTCCAGCAGCCCTGTTTCCACCAGCCCTGTTTCCACCAGCGAGGGGCGCACCTCCCCAACAGTTCCGACGGCAACCTCGAACGATCCGATCAGCCGGTCGGCCGACGGGCGGTTCGTTCCGGCCGTGCCGGATTCCGGGGGCGACGTGGCAACCGCGATCGAGCGGACCGAGGCTGCGTTGCGCGACCCGACGACCGATCCCGCTGCACTTCCCGACATCGGACACGAGCAACAGGTCTTGTACCGCCACCTCGGCCGACACCCCGAGTGGGATGCGGACGTCCTCGCCGCCGTCCCACCCGAGCTGACCGAAATCGTCCGACTCCAGCTCGCTGCCCGCCGAGCGTTCTACGCACTCCACACCGGCTACGCCGATCGCCTCCCCTCCTGGCGCATCGTCGCGCCGGAACCCGCCAGCCGACTCCTCGAGTACTACCGAGAGGGCGAGGAGCTGTACGGCATCGAGTGGGAGTACCTCGCGGCGATCAATCTGGTCGAGACCGGCATGGGCCGCATCGCCGGGTTGTCCACCGCCGGGGCGCAGGGGCCGATGCAGTTCATTCCGGCGACCTGGGCCGACTACGGCGAGGGCGATGTCAACGATCCCCACGATGCGATCATTGCTGCCGCCCGCTACCTCAACGCCCGCGGTGGCCCCGACGACATGGACGCGGCGCTCTTTGGCTACAACAACCACAACGCGTACGTGGAGGGTGTCTCCAACTACGCCGAGATCATGCGTCGCGACCCCGACGCGTTCACCGGGTTCTACCACTGGGAAATCCATTTTGCTTCCCACATCGGCGACCTCTGGCTGCCCGTTGGCTTCGAAGAAGCCGAACGCGTGCTCATCACCGCCTACGTCCGTGAGCACCCCGAATCGGCACCCCCCGAAAACGGCTGGGTGCCGAATAGTTGACGCAATCGCACGTTCGGCGCTGAGGCGCCTCTGCGTGCTCTGCGGCCAGAGGAGCGCCAGCGACGAAGCCGCGATAGCGTAAAAAAATGACCACGCTGGATTCAATTTTTGTAGGTGGCGATTGGGTGAAGGCCCAATCCACGAACCGTATCGAGGTCGAGTCGCCTGCGACCGAACAGATCATTGGCTCGGTGCCCGATGCGGGACCGGCCGACATGGACGCTGCAGTTGCTTCCTCCAAAGCGGCCTTCCATGGCGAATGGCGCAAGGCCACAGCCGACGAGCGCGTCGAAACGCTGTCTCGC
>CBESNZ010000001.1:0-36573 GCA_965531045.1 uncultured Acidimicrobiales bacterium | reverse complement strand
TCGACAACTCCGACACCGACTCGCTTTCCGCTGCTGCCGGTCTGTCGATCACCGACGATCCGCCGACCAATCCCGGAAGTGGCGAAAACGGCGACGAGCTGTTCATGCAGGCGGTCGAGCTCGTGGTGCAAAGTCAGCTGGGCTCCACCTCGATGCTGCAGCGCAAGCTGCGCGTCGGCTTTGCCCGGGCCGGCCGCTTGATGGACATCATGGAGGAAAGCGGCGTCGTCGGACCGAGCGAAGGCTCGAAGGCCCGCGCCGTACTGGTGCGCCCCGAAGAACTCGAGCAGCTGAAGGCCAACGGCTGGGGATAGATTGGTAACGCAATCGCAGCTTCGGTTCGGCGGCCAACCGACGGGCGGAGCAAGCGGTGTGTTTCCGCCGAACCTCGGGCTGCTCTGCTGATACGCCGCGGCGGCGCCCGCTCCTTCATCCTTCAGTCGCTTGCTAATCACCTGGTTCTGGCGCCTTGCGGACGGCAGGTAGCCGAGTTCGGGCAGCCGAGGCCTTCGCGTGCTGGCGGCTTATGGACGGCAGGTCGTCAGGCTTGGGCAGCCGGGGCCTTTGCTTGCTGGCGCACGGCTGAGGGCGACTCGCCATCAGGCGGAACGCTTGCTTGCTACTTGGCGCGGTGTGTCTCGACCAGGGTGACGAGTTCGTCCATGAGTCGGGCGAGCTCGTAGTCGGAGGGCGTGTACACCGCCGCCACGCCTGCGTCCTGCAGCGGTTGACGGTCTTCTGCGGGGATGATGCCGCCGACCACCACGGGGACGTCGACATCCACCGCGCGCAACGCCTCGAGCACGGCAGGTACGAGCTCGAGATGGCTGCCGGACAGGATCGACAGGCCGATGAGGTCGGGATCTTCATCGCGCGCCACTCCCGCGATCGACTCGGGCGTCGACCGAATGCCTTGGTAGATGACCTCCATGCCCGCGTCGCGCGCAGCCACGGCGATCTGCTCGGCGCCGTTGGAATGGCCGTCGAGTCCAGGCTTCGCAACGAGGATGCGCGGCGGTCCGTCGACGAGTGCCTTCGATCGCTCCGCCACGGCCCGTAGCGATGCGGCAGTGGTGACCGCCGGGGCACCGCCGACGCCGGTGGGGGCCCGGAACTCGCCAAACACCCCGCGCAGCGCGTCGGCCCACTCACCGGTGGTGCCGCCGGCTTTGGCCAGCTCGATGGTGGCGGGCATCAGGTTCTCGTCGGTGCCGGCAACCCGGATGAGTTCCCTGACCGCAGCGTCGACCGCCGCGGTGTCGCGAGCGGAGCGCCAAGCGGAAACATCGGCGACGAGTGCGGCTTGCACCCCCGGGTCGACCCGCATGATCGATTCGGCGCCGCCCAGCGGAGAGGGCGCGGTTTCGGTGAAGGCGTTCTGGCCGACCACGGTGAGGTCGCCGCTCTCGATGCGTCGCATGCGGGCGGTGTGTGATTGGACGAGTCGGCGTTTGAGCTCGCCGATGGCCTCGAACGCACCGCCCTGGTCGAGCACGTCGTCGAGTTCGGCCTGGGCCGCAGCGACGAGTTCGGCCGTGCGTCCTTCGACTACGTGGCTGCCATCGAAGATGTCCTCGTACTCCAGGAGGTCGGTTTCCATCGCCAGCACCTGCTGCATCCGCAGCGACCACTGCTGATCCCACGGACGGGGCAGGCCGAGCGCCTCGTTCCAGGCCGGGAGCTGCAACGACCGGGTGCGGGCCCGCTTCGACATCGTGACGCCGAGCGCTTCGAGCACAATGCGCTGCACGTTGTTCTCGGGCTGCGCCTCGGTGAGGCCGAGTGAATTCACCTGCACGCCGTAGCGAAAGCGGCGCGCCTTGGGATCTTGGACGCCATACCGATCGAGACAGATCTGATCCCACATCTGGGTGAAGGCCCGCATCTTGCAGATCTCTTCGATGAAGCGGATGCCGGCGTTGCAGAAGAACGAGATCGAGCCAACGACGCGGGGGAAGGCCTCGTCGTCGACCTGACCGGAATCGCGCACGGCGTCGAGCACGCCGATGGCCGTTGCCAAGGCGTAGGCGATCTCCTGCACCGGTGTCGCTCCGGCTTCTTGGAGGTGATACGAGCACACGTTCATCGGGTTCCACTTGGGAACGTTGACGGCGCAGTAGGCCACCATGTCGACGGTGAGTCGACGGCTCGCGGTCGGCGGGAAGATGTAGGTGCCGCGCGACAGGTACTCCTTGATCAGGTCGTTCTGGGTGGTCCCGCGGAGGGCGTCGGCCGCCACATCGTGCTCGGCGGCGTGGGCGACGTAGAGCGCCAGTAGCCAGGGAGCGGTCGCGTTGATGGTCATCGAGGTGTTCATCTCGTCGACCGGAATGCCATCGAGCAGTTGGCGCATGTGCCCGAGGTGGGCCACCGGAACGCCGACCTTGCCAACCTCTCCCGCCGCCAGCGGGCTGTCGGGGTCGTAACCGGTCTGGGTGGGCAGGTCGAATGCGATCGACAGCCCGGTCTGCCCCTTCGCCAGATTGGTTTGATAGAGCGCATTCGACTCGGTGGCCGTGGAATGGCCCGAGTAGGTGCGCATGACCCAGGGGCGATCTCGATCGCGGGGTTGGCCGAAGTCCTGATCCATCTCGCTACCGTACCCGCCGCCCCCGCAGGGCTTTGCAGCCGGGTCGTCGTGCTCGCTGCGTCGAACCCCTAGCCTCAGCCCGTGATCTGGTTTCTCATCGCCGTCGCCATCGGGCTCGGCTTCCTCATCAAGGCAGCCGACGAGTTCGTCGAAGGCGCCGTACACCTGGCGACCGCCATGAACGTGTCGCCGTTCGTCGTCGGGGCCGTCATCGTCGGGTTCGGCACCAGCGCGCCAGAAATGCTCGTGAGCGGTATCGCGGCGGGCCAGGGCGATCGCGGGTTGGGCGTCGGCAATGTGATCGGGTCGAATGTTGCCAATCTCAGCTTGGTTCTGGCCGCAGCGGCGCTCCTCGCGTCCATTGGTATGAGCGGCCCGGCTCGCCGGCGGGAAGCCCCCATGTCGGTTGTGGCGGTGCTGGCGTTCGCCTGGGTGGTGCAGGGCGACATCACCCGTACCGAGGGTGGTGCGCTGGCGATCGGCCTCGTGCTGGCCATCGGGTGGACCATCATCAGCAGCCGTAACGAGCCGCCGGACGTGTCCGACCACCACGGCGAGTTCTCGACCAAGGTCGAGGTCGTCCGTACCGTCGTCGGCCTTGCATTCACCGTTCTCGGTGCTCAGGCGCTGGTGTGGGGTGCCATTGGCATCGCCGACGAACTGAGCCTCACGGGAGGGTTTGTCGGGTTCACGCTCGTCGCTGTCGGAACGTCGTTGCCCGAGCTCGTGACCGCGGTTGCGGCCGCTCGCAAAGGCGAGACCGACCTCGTGGTGGGCAACCTGTTGGGTTCGAATATTTTCAATTCGTTCGGCGTCGGTGCCGTGATCGGCCTGATCGGCCCGGGAGCGATTGGCGATGACAAGCTCACGAGCACGGGCGCGATCATCATGATCCTGGTGGCGGTCCTCGCCATCGCATTTCTGCTCACCGGCGACCGGATTCAGGCCCACGAGGCCATCATCTTGCTGCTGATCTGGGTGCTGTCGATCGTGCTGCTGGCCGGCACCCAGCCAGATGAGACCGACTCGGCCGCCTCTGCCGATCCTGTAGCGGTCTATTCCACCTAGAGACTCGCCATTGGCTCGACGTTCAGTACGGCGAACGTATCCGAGGCGAGGGCCTCGTTGTCGGCCGACGGCAGCACGGTGAAGCGATAGGCGCCATTGGGCGGCTCGGAGAACCACCTCGCCCGATAGACGAACCGTCCGCCTCTGGAAGACCGGAGCAGCACCTCGAGCATGGGGGACGAATCGGTGACGATGGTTTCCCACCCGTCGCCGATCTCTTCCTGCACCGCCACCAACGGTTCGTGCCACGACAGAGCGCCGGGCGACGAGTCGCTCCACTGCACCTCCCAACAAGGTCCGGGGTCGGCGGCGTCGACCCAGGTCGGCTCGGCGACGATCCGGCGCGGCCGAATGCCGTTCGGGCGAGCGAGGAAGCGCTTGATCTTCAGGTCGAATGTGCGCGGGGACGCGACATCCTGCGTTGCTCCACCCTCGGCGACCTCGGCCGCCAGACCGACGAGTTCGTCGGTGAGATACGGGAGCGTGTTCGGGCCGAACAGGGTGTGGCCGCCCTCGTAGTACTGGAGCGCGTACTCCTCCGGGGTGGTGACGTAGCCGAAGTAGCTGTTGGCGATGGACGTGACGGCGATCGTGTCGACCCCCGAATCGGCAAGCTCGCCGAGCACGGCATCGGCCATTCGCCGCCCGCTTTCGGTTGTGGTCTCGAACGGCGTGGCGACGATCGCGGTCGTTCCGATACGCAGCACGTGCAGTGGCGCGTGTCGAGGAAAGAGGTTGGGAGGCAACGTCAGTCGTTGCAGACGGCCCCCGACGGTGCGTTTGTGGCCGTGGTCGCCCCTGGGGGTCGTGCGAGGGTGCCCGGGCTTGATACCGGGGAGCGAAGCGACGACGGGCGTCGAGTTCTCGATCGCCCCCGCCAAGAGTGCAGCCCCGACCGCCGGGCGAGCGGCGAGACGAATGCCGCTGCGGCTCGGTGTCGCGAGGTCGACCTCGCGCAACGCGACACCCAGCGGCAGCGATACCGACAGGTCGGCTTCCAGGGCACGCCACCGGTCGAGGGCTGCGTCGCCCAACGCCGAGCCGATGCGCTGAGCCTCGGCGTGGGCGTGCCCGTCGGGACCCATCGCGGGGGTGGTGTCGGCATGCGTGCCTTGGATACCCGCAACGACGGTTTGGACGCCGGTTTCGGCCGCGATGCCCGCTCGAAGCGTGGCGACCGTGTGCGCCCAGAGATCCGCGTTGTAGTCGGGCGTTTTCGACGAAACCGACGTGCCGTGAATGCCGTAGATGACGCTGGCGCTGATCGGTCGGCCGTCGGCTCCGTCGACCCGCAGGACGTGCAAACGCGGGTCGACGCATTGTTTCGGGTCGACCGCACCGGTGACGGTCGAGTTGTTGCGATACGGCGCCATCGATCGGTTCTTGGCCAACCCCCGGACCTCGGAGAACCCCATGGCCGCGGTAGCCGGCCGACGGTTGTCGTGAGCATCGATGACCGCCGACGAGATGCGCTCGACCAAGAAGTGCGTCCAGGCCGGGTCGAAGCCGCCGCGGTTCGACGAGAATTTGTTGTAGAAATCGCAGTCGTGGAACTGCCCCGGCGCTGCATGGGTGTGATTGACGGCGAAGAGCAGCCCGGAGATGTCGATGTCCGTGCGTTCGGAGACGGCGTCGGCGACGAGGTGTTGCAGGATGCTCGACCCCGTCAGGAGGTCGGATTGCACCAGCGCGATCGATTGGGTTCCGTGGCGCAGGTGTACGACCCGGCTGAAGAGCCGCGATCGAAATCCCTCTCCGTCGCGGGCGTTTGACGAGTGGCCGGCCTTCGGCATCCCCGGCGGAGGGGTGATGTCGACCTCCGACGCTCCGGCGAGCAGCGACTCGACCGGCTCCCGGGTGCGCGGCTGGGGATGGGAGACGCTGAACACGGCGCGCTTTGCCCGGGCGTCGACGAACGGTGCGAGTGGGCTGTCGATTGGCATCGATTTGACCTTACGTCGTTCCCGTGTTCGCCGCCTGACCGGTAGCGTGACGTCGTGGATCCGGAAAACGACCCCTTCCTCGACCCGGGAATGAATTCCCATGCCGACCTCAAGATGTTCACGCGCATCTTGCTGTTCGGGCTCGTCGGCGCGGTCATCGTCGCCCTCGTGGCCACGCTTGCTACCGGAAACTGGACGTACGCCATTCTGCTGGTGGCGGCCTATGTGGTGATCGCCGCGCTCCAGTGGTTCGCCGCGTATCGGCGCGCGCAAAAGGGCGGCTTCACCGGCGAGTTCTGACGACCCGCCGAAGTGGGGCTCTACGCGTGCACGCCAGGGGTTCGGTCGATCCACGGATGGGCCGATTCGAGTTGTCCGGCGAGGCGCAACAGCGTTGCCTCGTCGCCGTACGCCGCTGCAAAGTGCATGCCGATCGGCAGGTCGTTTTCGGTCGTCTGCAGCGGCAACGAGATGGCCGGCTGGCCGGTGGCGTTCTGCACCGGCGTGAATGCCGCGAATTGGCCGGCGTTGGCGAACGAGCCGAGCGGGTCGTCGCTGTTGGTGTCGATCCAGCCCAGTTCGACCGGCGGCAAGCCGAGGGTGGGGGAGAGAAACAGGTCGATCCCGCCCGCGTGCCACTCGCCGATCGACTTCGAGAGTTGCCAGATGGCCGATTGGGCCGCCATGGTGTCGAGGGCGGTGACGGTGGAACCCATCTCGGCGAGCGCTGCGGTGAGCGACTCGATCTCGCCGGAGATGTCGCGGCCGAGCGTCATGCTCCAAACGGCGATCTGTGCGTAGGCCGACGCGGACCAGAGCGTGGTGAACTCGGCTTCGAGCGCGTCGACGTCGAGCCCGGGAGGCATTTCTTCGACGACGTCATGGCCGAGTGCGGCGAGTTGGGCAACGGTGCGTTCGACTGCGGCTGTGACCTCGGGGTTCGGCGTGATGTGTGATCGGGTGTCGGTCATCATGACGGCGATACGGAGCTTTCCGGGGTCGCGGCCGACCTCGTCGGCGAAGGGCCGCTCGGGTGCCGGGGCGTGCACCGACGTGCCGATCGACGCGCCCATCGTCGCGTCGAGCACCGCGGCCGTGTCGCGAACGGTGCGCGTGACGGCAAGGTTGATGGGCAGGCCACTGACCATGGGATCGAGCGCCGGACCGAGAGGGGTTCGCCCGCGGCTCGGCTTCAGGCCGACCAGACCACAACAAGAGGCGGGGATGCGGATCGACCCGCCGCCGTCGTTGGCGTGCGCGATTGGCACGATGCCGGCTGCGACGGCGGCTGCGGAGCCTCCCGACGACCCGCCCGGGGTGCGCGACGTATCCCACGGGTTTCGGGTTGCGCCGTACGACACCGGTTCGGTGGTCGGTACGAGGCCGAGCTCGGGCGTGTTCGTACGGCCGATGCTGACCATGCCGGCGTCGAGGAACTTCTGCGCCATGTCACTGGTGGCAGGCGAGACCCATCCGGCGTCCTTGAGTGGGGCGACGCCCTCGTACTGTGGCTCGCCGGCGACCATGAGTCCGAGGTCCTTGAACAGCGTGGGCACGCCCGACAACGGTCCTTCCGGCAGCGGCCCCGTCGCCCGCTGACGGGCGGCATCGAATCCCGGCCGGATGATCGCATTGATCTCGGGGTTGATGCGTTCCGCCCGGGCGATCGCCGCGTCGACGAGTTCGGCGGCCGTCACCTGACGGGAGGCCACCAGCTCGCCCTGCGCAACGCCATCGAGATTTGCAAGTTCGTCATCGAATGCCATCCCGGAACACTAGGCCAGGTCCCGACCGCCGCTCGTCTCCTGTCAGTAGAGTCGGCGATTCATGCAGATCCCCGTTCGGCTGTCCGCCGCTTTCGATTCGCGCCGATCGCTGGGCGTGTTGCTGGCTCTGGCTTTTGCGTCGGTCGTTCTGCTTTCGACGCCGTTTCTGATTCCCGAAATCGCTGATGCGTACGACGTTCGGGTCCGGATCGCGGCGTTTGTCGGCGTTACCCAGCTCAGCGGGTTCGCGTTCGGTTCGTGGGGCTCTGGTCGCTGGCTTCGACCGACGCGTTCGGTGTTGGTAGGAGCGCTCGCACTGGCGATCGCCGTGAATCTCGGGTCGGCGCTCTTGCCGCCGCTTTCGGTGCTGCTGGCGTTTCGGGCGTTGAGCGGTGTGTCGATCGGGGTCATCACCTGGTTTGCCTGGTCGCGTGCGTTCGCCGACGCGAAGGTCATGAGCCACACGGCAGTCGTCGGCCCACTGATCGGTGTTGTGGCCACGCCACTGATTGCGATGGTGGCCGAGTGGCGCGGCGCCGCCGGCCTGTTTGTCACGCTGGCGGTGCTGCCGCTCGGCGCAATGTTCTTCAGCGACTCCATACCGACCCCCGAGCGGCGGGCCCGCGGTGAACGGCACCGGGCAACGTCGGCAGCGAGGACGGTTCTGGGCGCGCTCACGCTGTTCTCACTCGGCGGATCGTCGGTCTTCACGTTCGGTGTCGTCATCGCCGGTCGCGAGCTCGGGCTGTCGGCGGCGATCGCATCGATCGCCTACAGCCTCAACGCGATCGTCTCGATTCCCGCCGCCGGCTGGACGCGCCGTCGGGGCATCCCGAGCGCATGGATGATCGTGACCGCCGCTGCGGCATTCCTGTTGGCCACGTCGTTCAATGAGGTGGTGTTCTTCGGTTCGATGATGTTGTGGGGTTTCGCCTATTGGATGGCCATCCCCGAGGTGTTCAACGTGTTGGCCGACGCTTCCGCCTTTCCCGAGGAGCGCGCCGGCGACGCCCAAGCGATGATGGCCGTTGGCCGCGTCGGAGGTCCACTGCTGGGTGGCTTCCTGCTCGATGGGGTCGGCAACGCCGCACTGGGGATCGTCGGAGCTGGCCTCATGCTGAGTGCCGCCGCCGCCGTGTTCCGGGTGCGGGTCGCAACGGCCCGAGCCGCGTGACGTTTCTTTGGGGGAGCTGTTGCGTTCTGCCGCCGGGCGGGGTTGAGAAGGGCATGAGGGCAACATGAGTGCGTTGAGATGAACGAGGCGACCGACAGGCGCGGCGACCCGTTCAACAACAACAGCAGCAGCACCAACAGCGACGGCATCGACCGATCGACAGACGAACTGATTCGGCGCATCTACCCATCGTTGCGGCGCTTCGCCGCCATTGCTGGATCGTGGTCCTCCGAGCCCGACGACTTGGTGCAGGAGGCACTGCTGCGAACGCTGCGGAGCCGACGCCTGGTCGACCTCGAGTTTCCCGAGGCCTACGTGCGTCGGGCGATCGTCAATATCGCCTCGAATGAGAGGCGGTCGGACATCCGTCAAGATCGAAGACTGCAGCGCGTTTCGGGCGGCGCATCGGTCAATGCGGAAGACACCTACCCGTCGGATCTCGCCGATCTCTACGACCTGCCCGCCCAATCACGGGCCGTCCTCTACCTCGCCGAAGTCGAGAACGCGAGCCACGCCGAGATCGCCGCGATGCTCGGCATCACCGAAGCCCACAGCCGCACCGTGGCGTCGCGAGCACGACAGGTGCTTCGGGCGCGGACCGAGGGAGAGACGTCATGAACGACCTGGCCGAACAACTGCGCCAACTCGCCAACCGAGGTGAGCATCGCTCCGTCGACGACGTGCTCGCAGACCTGCACACCGCCCTCCAAACACCAACCAGCCCTACAACAAACCCCGAGGAGCCAATCATGATCGATGTCATTCCCACCACCACCGGCGGTGCCGCCTCGAACAGAAACTCCTGGCGAGACAGCCGGCTGGCCTACGCGGCCGCAGTCGTGCTGCTGGTGGCCGTGGTCGGAGCGTTTGCTGCCAGTCGCTCCGGCGGAGGCGTCACCACCGACCAGTCGCCGCTCGCCCCGCCCGAGAGCCCCATCATCGCCCCCGAGCTCACACTCCCGCCCGTAGACGATCCGGGTTCGCCGGTGACGGCACTCGGGAACGAGCCGTCCTACTCCTATCGACTGACCGCCGACGTCGAGATCGGGTGGAACGGCCCGAACAACGGTCCGACGCAATTCTGCTGGCGGACGCCGGTGGAGGAGGCATGCGGCACCGAGCCATCACCGGGAACCGATCCAATCGCGGTCGCCGTGTCGCCGTCGCAGACGGTTGCCATCGTCGCTGTCGGTGCGGACTATGCGAAGGCCGCCTCGGCACAAATCACCCTGGACGACGGTTCAACCGTTTCGGCACCGATCGAATGGCACGACGACCCGATCACGATCGGCTCTGCCCGGTTCGCCGTGGACGCAGGGTCGGTGGTGTCAACCGGATTGCTCGCGACCGGCGCTTCGCAACCAACGCCTGATGGGAGTGCGTCGCCACCAGAACAGGGCACGGCCTTCGAATCCGATCCAGCGATCAGCAATCCCTGTCCCGCAGGGATTGAAGAACAAGGTCCGCCAGGAACCTTGTACCTGGGGGGTCCGGCGTCCGACCAGAACCTCGCCCGTGACGGCTTTCTGTTCTCGCTGCCCGTCGGGACCCCACCCGTCGACGTCGCGACTGCACTAATGGGTGTACCGGTCACCGGCCTCGAATGCGGGATCGGTGGGCGCACCGGTATTGCGACTGGGACCTTCGAGGTGACGGTCGACTCATACGCTGGCCAACCGGCAATGGTCGTATCGGTTGCGGTCGAGGAACGAGCCGGTGCAGTCGGCGTGACAGAGATCGCCGGCCTGACCGCCATCGAGGTCGAAAGGGCCAGTATCGCTCCGATGTTGCGCCTCGTGGATGGCGTGCCCTCCGGAGCTCGCATCGCGTCGGTTCGATTCAAGAAGGGCGACGATGTCTGGGAGCTGGAGGCTGACCCGAGAGCCGGCGAGGCGATTGAGCTTCGGGTGCCGACTGGCGAAGTTGACCGGTTCCCGGAGGCTGCGGTCGACTGGGTCCTCGTCACGATCAAGGATGCCGACGGGTACGTCATCGACGTCGCCGCTCGGGTGGTTCAGTGACCGAATAGCGGCCTTTTCATGAGGCGCTTGGCTGCTTTCGCTTCGTCGCAACGAAGAGCCACACCGAGCCGATCGCCGCGCACAACAATGCGAAGCCCAGTAGCACGAACTTGATCTGGGCGAACACCGAAGCGATGTCGGCCGCCCGTGATCGTTCGGCGTGCACGACCCAGGCCAGGAACAGATTCTCGATGCCGTCGCACGCCGAGGCTGCCAATGGGAGGAGTGCGACCTTTTTCAGCAGCGGCGCGAACGCGACGCCAAGGCGAGACAGCCGATCGGCGAGACCGCCGATGAAGAAGAACAGCAGGGCTGCATACGCATACAGGAAGGCCACATCGACGACCAGGCTTGCCCCCATCAGCCACTTACGGTCGCCGAAGGCCTGCACCATTGCTTCGGCGCCATCGATGCCGGCGACCTCGAAATCGACGATGGCTCCGTTGTTGTCGATGAGGAATCCGGCCAGGCCGCCCTGCACGGGTTCTGGATATGCGGGAAGTGCGGCCTCGAGCAAGAGTTGACCCGCACCGGCGAGCAGAAAGAGCAGGATCGCCGTCCGAATGATCGTGCGACGATTCGGTGCGGCCCGCCGACTCACCTCGGTGCCAGGATCGGTGGACATGGGCGCACCGTAGTTGCAATGCATCGTTGTAGCGACAAGGCTGAAGCAGCTCGTGGTCGTGGGATATATCAGGGGGTTCTCGATGCGGACCAGATTGTTGCTGAGTGTGCTGTCGATCTTCGCCTTGACCGCCTCCGGGTGCGTGAATTTGTTGCGCCTCGACGTCGATTCGGCCGGTGCGCCGGCGAACGCAACGACGACGGGTTGGGACCTTTCCGCGGACGGAAAGTATGCGGTCTTTTCGTCGACGGCATCGAATCTCGGGAACAATCCAAACGGCGTGTCCCAGATCTGGCGGCGCAACACGCAGAGCGGTGTCACCGAGCTCGTCAGCCGGTCGGCGGGATGCACCGAGCCGTGCGCGGGTGGCAACGGAAACAGCGTGAACCCGGCGATTTCGGCCGACGGCCGCTACGTCGCATTCGAGACGGCCGCCACCAACCTGTTGCCGGGCGGCGAGACCAACGGCGTTGACGACATCTACCGCACCGACATGGACACGGGCCTGGTGGCCGGCGTGAGCTACAGCAACGGACACAGCCGATCCCCGAGCATTTCTGACGACGGCGATCGCATCGCGTTCGAATCGGCCAGCTCGATCACGGTAGCGGGCGATACGAACGGCGTCGTCGACATTTTTGTTCGGACGATGTCGCAATCTCCGCCGTTTCAGCGCATCAGCGTCGGACCCAATGGCGTGCAGGCCGACGCCGCGAGCTCCGACGCTCACATCTCCGGGGACGGTCAGGTGGTTGCGTTCCGAAGCAACGCCCCGAGTTTGGGCGGGCCGGCCGGGAGTTTTTATTTCCACGAGGCGGGGGTGACCACGCACTTCTTCACCAATCCCGGTGGTTGGCTGAACGACATCGACCGTGACGGTGACCGGTTCGCGCTGGTACGGCGGGGCACGTGGCTCTACTGCAAGCCCTTTGGGTGCATTCCGTATGCGACGAACGAACCGGACTTTCTCGACCGATCTGGGCAAACGCTCATGAACGTCGGCGGACTCCAGCTCTGGAGCGTCGAGATCCTCGGCCTCGTAGATCACCAGCCGCAACTCACCGCTGACGGCACGCAAGGGGTGGTCTTCACGTCGGAGCAGTTCGACTTCCTTGGAGCGATCGTGGCGGTCGAACTCGACGGCATTTCGCTCCCGGAGATTGTGGCCAGCCCGCCGGCCGGCCACTCCGCCGCAACGGAGTTCGCCCTGAGCGCTGACGGGCAGGTGATCAGTGCCACCTTTGACGGTCCGGGAGTCGACTCACACGACGCCAGCTTCACCCATGCTCTCGAGATCACTGCGGTCACCACCGATGTACCCCTTGTGGCTGGTGGTACTGCACAGCTGTCGATCACCGGCGACCACTTCGGTGCCAGCAGCGACGATCTGCTCAACTTCTACGCTCGAGCCGGTTTCACCGTGGACAACGTCGTCCGCGTGGACGAACAGCACGCCACGGCGACCGTGACGGCCCCCGCCAACGTTGCACCGGGCGGCTACCCGCTCTATGCCTCTCGGTTCCGATGGCGGTACTTCGGCGGCAGCGAATGTACCGCCTGCATTGTCGTGACGTCCTAACGGCTGGCTCAACACCGCTCCGGTACCCTGGGTCGCTCCGGTACCCTGGTCGGAATGTCCAAGGGCGCCACGAACACGACCGCCGGTGAACGCCGCACGTTTTGGGTCGAGACGCTTGGATGCCCAAAGAATCAGGTCGACTCCGACAAGCTGGTCGGCAAGATGGTCGCCGATGGTCTCACCCCGGCCGACAGCGCGAATGTGGCCGACTTGGTGGTGGTCAACACGTGCGCCTTCGTCGAGGAAGCACGCGCCGAATCGGTCGACACGATCCTTGCGTACGCCGAACACAAACGCGCCGACGCCGAGTTGGTGGTCACCGGCTGCCTCGCCGAGCGAGAAGGCGACGCGGTGGCCGAGGCGATGCCCGAGGTCGACCTCGTTGCCGGCTTCGGGGTTGCGGTCACACTCGGGCGCAAACCACGCGGGTCGGGCAAGCCACTCCCGTCGTTTGATCTGCTGAACTTGCCTCGCCCTGCTTCCGAGCGGCCGTGGGCCTACGTCAAAATCGCCGAGGGCTGCGACCGAGCGTGTGGGTTTTGCGCCATCCCGAGCTTCCGTGGCCCGCAACGTTCACGTTCGATCGAGTCCCTCCTCGAAGAGGTCGATCAGCTCCAGGCGAAAGAGATCGTGCTCGTCGCCCAAGACCTCGCCTCGTACGGCCGTGACCAAGGTGTCGGCGAGAAGGCGCTTGTTCCGCTGTTCGAAGCGGTTGGCGAACGAGTCGATTGGGTGCGCCTCCTGTACCTGTATCCGTCCGAGCTCAACGACCGCCTCGTCGACGCGATCTGCGCCACGCAGGTGCCGTATTTCGATCTCTCGCTCCAACACGTCTCGCCGCAACTGATGCGACGCATGAAGCGGTGGGGAAACGGCGCGAAGTTCCTCGACCGCATCGCCGATATTCGGGCTCGGCAACCCGAGGCCGCGTTCCGGTCGAACTTCATCGTCGGCTATCCCGGCGAGACCGAGGCCGATCAAGACGCGCTGCTCGACTTCGTGCAAGAGGCGCAGCTCGACTGGTGCGGGTTCTTCACGTACTCCGCCGAGGAGGGCACCTATGCCTACGACCTCGACGGCGTGGTTGCCCCCGAACTGATGCAGGAGCGTCACGCCGAGCTCACCGAACTCCAGGATCAGATCACGGCAACAAAACGTGACGAAATGATCGGTCGTGAGGTCAGAGTTCTCGTGGACGAACCAGGCATTGCCCGCAGTCACCGAGAGGCGCCCGAGATCGACGGCGTCATCGTGGTCCCCGACGACCTTGTCGTGGGTTCGTTCGTCGACGTGACCGTCGTCGATGCGCTGGGACCCGACCTCACCGCCGAGGTGAGCCCCGGAGCCACGTCGTGACGGGCCGACGCTCGTGAACGCCGTGCTCCATCACACGTCGGCGTTCGTCACCAACGCCGCCAACATGATCACGCTCACCCGCATCGCCGCGTCCCCCGTGCTGTTCTGGCTCGTCCTGCAGGCCGACGACACCTTGGGTGCCACCTGGCCCGCCGCGATGCTCGGGTTCATCATGGGCGTCACCGACAAGCTCGATGGTGTGCTCGCCGCCAGGTCAGGTGGCACCAGGGCGGGGGCGTTCCTCGATCCGCTGGCCGACAAGGTGGTCGTGCTCGGTTCGATGGCCTGCTTCGTGATCGTCGACAACTATCACTGGATCCCCGTGGCGATCATCGCGGTTCGCGAGGTGGGGATCAGCCTGTGGCGTTCGTATTGGGCGGGCCGTGGGGTCTCGATACCCGCCCGACGTTCGGCAAAGTGGAAGACCTTCATCCAAGGCATCGCGCTGTTGGTGGCCGTCACCCCCGGCGTCGTCGACCTCCGCTGGCTCGTCCAGGGCACGCTGTGGGTCGCGGTCGTCCTCACGGTCTACACGGGAGCGCTGTACGTCAGCGACGCCTTGGCCTCGCAGGCCGCAGGACAGCGCCCCGCCTGAGCTGCTCCGGTTGACTACGCTGCGCGTCATGCGCTGTGAAGTAATCGCCGTCGGAACCGAGCTGCTGTTGGGGCAGATCGTCGATACGAACTCGTCGTGGATCGGCGAGCAGCTCGCCACGGTCGGCATCGATTCGTTCTTTCAAACCAAGGTGGGCGACAACCCCGACCGAATCGCACTGTGCCTTCGTCAGGCGCTCGAGCGCAGTGACGCCGTCATCGTGTGCGGTGGTCTGGGCCCGACGCAGGACGACCTCACTCGCGAGGTGATTGCGGACGTGATGGGGGTCGAGTTGGTTCTCGACGACGCGATCGCCGAGAAGATCCGGGCGATGTTCGGCGGCCGCGGTCGTGACATGCCCGAGAACAACATGCGACAGGCGATGCTCCCGGTCGGAGCCCTGCCGATCAAGGAACAACCGGGCACTGCTCCGGGGCTGTTGTGTCCGGTGGGAGAGCACGGCGACAAGGTGATCTATGCGGTGCCTGGCGTGCCGTGGGAGATGATGCAGATGATCGAGGGCACGGTGTTGCCCGACCTCCGAAAGCGCGCCGGAGACCTGTCCGTCATCCGTTCGCGGGTGCTGCGGACCTGGGGGACGTCGGAAAGCGGCTTGGCGGAGACGCTCGGCCCCGAGATCGAACGTCTCGACGCGACCGGTTCGGCGACCATCGCGTTTTTGGCAAGTGGCATCGAAGGCCTGAAGATCCGGATCACCGCGAAGGCCGACACCGAGGCGGAAGTCGACGCGATCATCGCCGACGAAGAAGTGCGGGTGCGCGACATCATCGGACCGATCGTGTTCGGTACCGACGACGACACGATGGAGTCGGTCGTCCTCGATCTCCTCAAGAAGCACGGACTGACCCTGGCCGTCGCCGAGTCGCTGACGGGTGGCCTCATCGCCAGCCGCATTGTCGATGTGCCCGGGGCGAGCGCCGCATTCAAAGGCGGGATCGTGTCGTATGCCAGCGACGTGAAGTTCGATCTGCTCGGTGTGCCCGAGGGCCCGGTCGTCAGCGAAGCAGCGGCGGTGGCGATGGCGCTGGGTGCGTGCCACAAGCTCGGCGCCGACTGCGGTCTGGCCGTCACCGGCGTCGCCGGTCCCGATGAGCAGGAAGGCAAGCGCGTCGGCACCGTGTTCCTGGCCACGGTGGTGGAGGGTGAGGTCGAGTCGAGCGAGCTCTACTTCCCGTTCGACCGTCCCCGGATACGCCAGTTCACCACCATCACTGTGCTCGACCAGCTGCGTCGCCGTCTGGCCGCGCGCTGATCGAGCCGACGGGTTCGTTACTCTTCTTCGCTCGCGTCGTCGCGATCGAGGCGTAGCGAGGCCGAGTTCATACAGAACCGGTCGCCGGTGGGTGCGGGTCCGTCGGGGAAGACGTGGCCGAGGTGGGCGCCGCACTTGGCGCAGAGTGCTTCGGTGCGGACCATGCCCATGCTGGCGTCGGACTCGACCCGTACCTTGTCGTCGGCCATCGCTGCGAAGAAGCTGGGCCAGCCGCTGCCGGACTCGAATTTGGTGTCGCTGGAGAACAGCTCTTCGTCACACACCACGCAGCGGTACACGCCATCGTCGTGGCAGTCCCAGTACTCGCCGGTGAAGGCTCGTTCGGTTCCGGCGTGTTGTGTTACTTGATACTGCTCGGTGGTGAGGCGCTCACGCAGCTCGGCGTCGGTGTATTCGGAGGTCGTCATTCGTCGCTCCTTGGCGAAGGGGTTTCTCATACTCTAGGAACGCTTTTGTCGGTCGACGAGTTCCCCGAGCGTCGATGACGAAGAAGTGCTTGCAACTGACGTGACGTGAGGTCGTACCTTGCTTGTATGACGTCGAGCGAGCCCGGACCGAACGCCCGAAAGATCGGCGACATCGCCACCGCGACCGGTATGACCATCCGCACCTTGCACTACGAGGAGATCGGGCTCATCGCCCCGACCGCGCGGACCGACGCCGGACATCGTCTGTACGGCCCGGACGCGGTCGAACGGCTGTACAAGATCTCGCTGTTGCGCCAGCTCGGACTGCCGCTCGAGTCGATTCGGGAGACCCTCGCTGAGGGACAGGCCGATCTGCGGTCGCTCATGATCGAACATCTCCGCGTCGTCGACGAACGGCTCGCCGCCGAGAGCCGCCTACGCAGCCGGCTCGGGTCGTTGGTGGGAACGTTGGAAACCCGTGAGGACACAACCCGTGACCTCCTGAATGTCCTGGAGGACATGACCATGTTGGAAACCGCACTCACCCGCCGCATCGCGATCCTCGTGTATGACGACATCGAAGCGGCCTACGACTACCTCATCCGGGTGTTCGGTTTCAGTCCGGGTGAACTGACGAAGGACCCCGATGGCAATGCTGTACACGGTGAGATTCACGCTGGCGATGGCGAGTTTTGGCTGCACCTCGAGTCGCCCGAATTCAACCTGAAGTCACCCGCCAATCTGGGCGGTGCCAGCGCAACGATGGCGGTGATGGTGGAAGACGTGGACGCCCATCACCGCTTCGCCGTCGAGCAAGGAGCCAACGTCGCCTATGAGCCCGTCGATCAGCCCTATGGCTACCGTGAGTACAGCGCAACCGACCTGGCCGGACACCTCTGGTCGTTCATGAAGCCGCTGGGTTGATTCCAATATAGTTCTAGTTACAATAGAACTATGCTTCTCAAGGTCGACACCTCGTCGTCGCAGTCGATTCACGATCAACTCGCCGGTCAACTGCGACACGCGATTGCCGAGGGCGACCTCGTTCCGGGCCAGAAGCTGGCACCGGCCCGTGACCTGGCCGACAGCCTGGGCGTCAACGTGCACACCCTGCTTCGGGCGTTCAAGACGCTGCGCGACGAGGGCCTCCTCGAGGTGCGGCGGGGGAGGGGCACGATCGTCACCGGCCAGGCCCCCCGACAGGCGGAGTTCGTCGCCCGGGCGAGAGAACTCGTGGCCGAGGCCCGTCAGGCCGGCCTGACCGATCAAGAAATTCGTCGCACCGTGGAGGCGCAGCTATGAACAACCACTCACGCACCCCAGAGGCTGCGGCCCGACGCGCGGCAGCCGCCAGGTTCTGGTTGGCCATCGGGTTGCCAGGAGTGGTCCTCGCAGCGACCTACGTTCCGTTCCTGCTGCTCCGATCGAGGCTCCCCGACCGCGTCGCCAGCCACTTCGATGCGGCCGGGCGTCCCGACGACTCGATGTCGGTCGGCACCTTCCTCACCGTCACCGGCGTCATGGTGAGCATCGGCCTCGCGCTCAGCATCGGCTTGGCGCTGCGCGGTGGTCGGCTGCCTGGTGGGGTCGGAGCGACCGTCGGCTTCCTCGGTCTGTTCATCGCCGCGATGGGCGGTGGCATTCTTGCCTCGACATCGATTTCGCAACGAGGTATCGACGACTGGACCGACGCTCCCAACATCGGGTGGAGTCTCCTGGTCGTCGTGGCCGGTTCGCTGGCCGCCGGCGTTGCGGGAGCGTGGTTCGGGTCGCGATTGCCCGTGCTCGAGGAGGACGCCGACGGCGATGGCCTCGCGCCCGTCATGGGCCTGGCCGATGGTGAGCAGGCCGTGTGGACCACCACGGTGCACAGTACGCCGCTGCACCTGCTCGGCGCCGCTGCATCGGTGCTCGGCGTCGTCTTGTTGCTGACCACGACGCCGTGGGTCGGTATCGCGCTGCTCGTGTCGTCGGTACCGCTGGTTGCGCTCGCGACGCTCCACGTCCGGGTCGATCGCAACGGTCTGCGGGTGAAGTACGGCCGACTTCCCTGGCCGAACACGCTCGTGGCGGTCGACCTCATCGAAACCGCGTCGGTCATCGACGTCCGACCGATGCAATGGGGTGGCTGGGGCTATCGGGGCAGTCTCAAGGTGATGCGTCGGGCCGCGGTCGTGCACCGGGCCGGGCCGGGAATTCGACTCGACCTCAACGACGGCAAGGTGTTCGTCGTGACCGTCGACGACCCGGAAACCGGCGTGGCCTTGCTCAACGCACAAGTCGAGCGCACCCAGCGGGTGTGACGCCGCTATTTCACCGCTTTGGTGGCGAGACGCACCGAGAGCTCGTGGAAGCGTTCCGGTTCGAGCAGGAAATCGATGGTGCCGAGGGCTTGGTCCTGGCCGGCGGTCTCGACGATGAGCGTGCCGTACTCGAGGATTTCGCCGCCGATCGATCGATCGAGGGTGATGTCGGTCAGACGGGTGATCGGCATCGACGACACCCGTGAGCCGAACAGGCCGTTCACCTCGATGATGCGTCGATTGGTGATGTAGCGGACGCAGTAGTTCGACCAGCGCAAGAACGCGAAGGCGAAACGGGTGAACGCCCAGCCCATCACGAGCAGCGCGATCCCGGGTGGGCTGAGTCGGGCCGAGAAGGCGGTGACGACGGCCAGGCCGAGGCCGACGTATTCGGTCCATCGCCAGGCGTGGGCCCTGAGCATGCGGTGCAGCGTGACGCCCGCGATGATCAGCAGCGACAAGAAGCCGAGGTTCGAACTCAAGCCGGCGCCGGTGAGTACCAGGCCTCCGACGAAGAGGATCGACAAGGTCTCGATGGCCATCAGCCCGAGCGAAGCCCAATGGGCTCGATGCTTGTAGTAGTAGACCTCGCCGGGCACGAGTACGTCGGCATCGGTGAGGGGACGCAGCAGTGCGATCGTTGCCGATCTCCTCGGGGCATGATGCGTTGCGGTGGCCATACCTACGGCTCCTACTGCGTGACGACGGCAGCGGGTTGCTGCGGCGGCGTCGGCTGGGGGTCGGAACCCTCCACCAGCGAGTCGACGAACTGGAGCGCGCTGCCGCCCAGGTCGCCCAGCCACCCGAAGAAGGTGTTGGCGGTCTGGCCTGCTTCGGTTGGATCGAGGCTGATCAGATACGCCACGAAGAGAATGAGCAGAAAGTAGATCCAAGTTCTGGGCACGGATGCCTCCTAACGAACCCAGGAAAACCTGGTTCGTTCGGTCGCGGCTCCGCCCGCAGAAATCACAGCTTACGGGTTCGCCGCGCGCGGGCGACGCATACCCCATCGATTTGCCGGACCAGCACGAACGCCCGTTCGATCGAGGGGCCGAGAACCCAAGAAAACTATGGTATCTCTCGGAAAGGCTTGCATCGAACGCCTGTTCGCAATTACGCTGTCGTAATTCGCCCAGGCGAGACTGTCGTACCTCATCCGTAGTGTGCGTCCCAGTAACCAAAGCATTACCCAACCCCGAACAACGAACACACTGGAGCATCCACAATGGAGCGAGACAAAGCACTCGACATGGCCCTCAGCCAAATCGAAAAGAACTTCGGCACGGGCGCCGTCATGAAGATGGGCGACAAGACCTCGATGAACATCGAGTCCATCCCCACCGGTGCCTTGGCCCTCGACCTGGCCCTCGGCATAGGCGGCTTGCCCCGCGGCCGTGTCACCGAGATCTTCGGCCCCGAGTCCTCGGGTAAGTCAACCTTGGCCACCCACGTGGTTGCCGAGGCGCAACGCAACGGCGGTATCTGCGCCTACATCGATGCCGAGCATGCGATGGATCCGGTGTACGCCAAGGCCATCGGCGTCGACATCGACGAGCTGCTCATCTCCCAGCCCGACACCGGCGAGCAGGCACTCGAGATCTGCGACATGTTGGTTCGTTCCGGTGCTGTCGACGTCATCGTGATCGACTCCGTGGCAGCGCTCACGCCTCGGGCCGAAATCGAAGGTGACATGGGCGATCACCACGTGGGGGCCCAGGCCCGGCTCATGTCCCAGGCGTTGCGCAAGCTCACCGCCAATCTCAGCAAGTCCAAAACCGTCTGCATCTTCATCAACCAGCTGCGTGAGAAGATCGGCGTCATGTTCGGCTCGCCCGAAACCACACCGGGTGGACGGGCGCTCAAGTTCTACTCGTCGGTCCGCCTCGACATTCGTCGTATCGAGTCGCTCAAGGACGGCGCCGAGGTCGTTGGTAACCGCACCCGGGTCAAGGTGGTGAAGAACAAGGTCTCACCCCCGTTCCGCCAAGCCGAGTTCGACATCATGTACGGCAAGGGCATCAGCCGCGAGGGTGGTGTGCTCGACATGGGTGTCGACCTCGACATCGTGAAGAAGTCGGGTGCTTGGTACACCTACGAGGGCGAACAGCTCGGGCAGGGTCGAGAGAAGGCCAAGGTGTTCCTCATGGAGAATCCCGAGATCATGGTCGAGATCTCCGATCGCATCATGCGAGCGGCCATGCCCGACAAGTTCGAAGGCGACGAGGACGAGACGGTCGACGTCACCGACGAAGCGTTCAGCGAGGCCGACGAAGCGCCGATCTCGCTCGACGAAAAGTAGCCATCGTTATTGCGGCTCGGGCCGAGGTGCCAGGACGATGAAGAGCGAATGCGCTGCCCCTTGGGCAGCGCATTCGTCGTTTCGGCCTCGCTTCTCCGTGTTGCGCGCCTTGTACGTCGCTAGCTTGGCGTCACAACGACGACGGCGGTGTCGTGCCCCTTGCCGATGAGGCTTCGCAGCTTGTTGGTGATCTGAAGCAACGTGCGCTGGTAGCCGTATTTCTTGCCAATGGCCGCATCGACCCGGTCAAAATCGGCGCCGCTGTCGACCACCACGGCGGTGCCGTCCACCACGATGTCGCCAGCAGCGACCTTGCCGCGCGAGTTGCACGGTTGCATCTGAATGCGATTGTCGTTCGCAAGCCGTTTCGCCTTCCAGGAATCGGCGTCCGTGGTGAATCCAAGCGTCCCGTCGCCAAGGTCGGCAATCCACACCGCTGCGGCCTTGGCGTCGCCGTTCTTGCGAAACGTGGTGAAACTGACGTACTTCTCGTCGCCGATACTCATGGCAATTGCCATCCATTCCTGTTTTGGGCGCGATGTGCCCTGCAGCTTGGTGCTCAGTGTGCCCGAAACGGGGGCCGGCGCGCTGCCGGAATCTCGTGAGGGTCGCGGCGAGACTCGGCGACCTAAGGTCGGGCGATGCGAAGGGTTGTCATAGCGGGAGTGCTCCTCGTGCTGGGTGGGGCCTGTTCCTCATCCGCACGTGAGGTCAGAACGACGCCCCCGTCGGCTCCGACGACGTCTGGCCGGGTGGTTCCCACAGTCGAGCCCACGCTGGCGGCGAGCGCGGCCACGACCTCGGCGCCCGCCGAATCGAGCCAGGCCAATCCCGTTGAAGTGCAGTACCCGGCTGCGGCCGACGGGGCCCAGATTCTGCTGAGCAGCGGTCTCGACGTCACCCGTTTGCATCGCGACGGAGTCGATGTCGTCGATCGGCTTGGTGCCGAGGGCGAACGGGTCGGACCGGCGTGGCAGGTCGGTGACCAATTGGTCGTGCAGATCGAAGCCCCGCTCGCCGACGGTTCGACCCTCCGCATCGCCACCCTCGACCTGTCGTCCGACTCGGCGCCGGTGGAATTGGCCGAGTTCCCCAAACCGTTCCTGCTCGAGGCCGGACGCATCGACGGTGAGCCGAGGTTCGCCTTCATCGATACGTCGCCGGGTTTCGAAGGGACGGAGGAAGATGGCCCCCTGTGGCTGGGGTTCTTCGACGGATCGCCGGCCGCCGAATCGGGCCTGGGCTGGGCCGCCGAATCAACTCCCAATCGATTCTCCTTCGGTCCCGACCTGCTCGGGAGTTACTACTCGGACCTCACTGAGACGGTGTTCTGGCGCGGGTACGGGGGCGGTGCGCTCCTCGAGCGGCCGAGTCCAACCGACGGCATCGACTACAACAATCCTCCGCTGGTGATTCAGGCGGTGCAGAGCCCTGACGGGGAGACGTACGCCTACCTCTCGGGGCCCGATTGGATCGGCGCCGCCGGGGAGATCTCCACCGATCCGTGGTTTGTCGTGCAGCGGGAGTCACTCACCGGGGCGGTCCTGGCCGAGGTCGAGCTCGACACCCCGGACGCCACACCGTTCTTCCTCGATTTCGATGGCACGACGGCCTTGATCTCGCGGTCGCTCGAAGATGAGTCGTACCCGAGCCAGTCTCCGATCTTCGTCGACCTTGCTTCGGGTGACCAGCAAACGATCGACAACGCCAGCGGGTACGCAACCTTTGTGGACCCGTAGTCGCAGGGAACGCAATACCCTGAGCGGTGTGACCGAGCGCTATCTCATCCACACCCACGGGTGTCAGATGAACGAACACGATTCCGAACGCATTGCCGGGCTTCTCGAAGCCGACGGCATGGTGCCCGCCGACGGGCAGGGCGACGCCGACGTGATCGTCCTGAACACCTGCTGCATTCGCGAGAACGCCGACAACAAGCTGTACGGCACGCTCGGCATGATGAAGCAACTCAAGGACAAGAACCCCGAGCTGAAGATCATGGTCGGCGGCTGCCTGGCCCAGAAGGACCGCGATCTGATTCAGGAGCGCGCCGGTCACGTCGACGTGGTGTTCGGTACCCACAATGTGCATCGGGCGACCGAGTTGCTCGCCGACGCCAGGGCCAATGGCCCTGTCATGGAGATCCTCGAGGAGACCGCTCGCGACGACCTGGCGTCGTTCCCTTCGGCGCTGCCGGCCAAGCGCGAGGTGCCGTACGCCGCGTGGATGACGATCCAGATCGGCTGCGACAACAGCTGCGCCTTCTGCATTGTCCCTTCCGTGCGCGGCCCCGAGATCAGCCGTCCGTTCGGCGAATTGCTGGCCGAAGCCGAACGCCTCGCCGCGTCCGGCGTCAGCGAAGTGACGTTGCTGGGCCAGAACGTCAACTCCTATGGCCGCGACCTCACCCTCCGGCTGCGGTCGATCGATGCGACACCGGCCGATGCCTACGAGGCCGGCGAGCTATGGGTTGCCGAGGGGAAACGCAAACCTCGGCCGCTGTTCTCCGACCTGCTTCGTCTGGTCGGTGCAGTCGAAGGGATCGAACGGGTTCGCTATACGAGCCCACATCCCAAGGATCTGCGGCCCGAGACCATCGCCGCGATGGCCGAAACGCCGGAGGTGTGCGAACACCTGCATCTGCCGTTGCAGTCGGGAAGCGACACCGTTCTGGCTGCCATGCACCGGGGGTATACCGCCGAGCGGTACCTCGAGAAGCTCGCCGCCGCACGCGCCGGCATCGACGACCTTGCCGTCAGCACCGACATCATCGTCGGCTTTCCAGGCGAGACCGACGCCGACTTCGAGGCCACGCTCGAGGTGGTGGCCGAAGCGAACTACGACTCGGCCTACACGTTCGAGTACTCGCCCCGCGGCGGAACCGAGGCTGCCGAATTGGTCGACCACTTTGTCGATCCCGCGGTGACGAACGCTCGTTATGAGCGACTTCGGGCCGTCACCGAGCGCTCGGCCCTGGGCCGGCACCGCGCCCGGGTCGGCCGCACCGAAGAGGTGGTGGTCGAGGGCCCGAGCAAACGCGACAAGGCCGTGATGAGCGGACGGACCCGTCAGAACAAGCTGGTGCACTTCACGTCAACGGCGCCGATCAAGGCCGGATCGGTGGCAACGGTCACCGTCATCGACGCCAAGACGCACTATCTGATGGGCGAGCTCATCGAGGTCACTGCATCGCCCCGTCACAAGACCCATATCCCTGTCGCCTCGATCTAGTGCACCTGGCACTGGTCGGCCCGACTGCGTCGGGGAAGTCCGCGATTGCACTCCGGTACGCCGAGCTCGAGGGAGACGTCGAGCTGGTAAGCATCGATTCGATGCAGGTGTATCGAGGGATGGATATCGGGACGGCGAAGCCAACCGCAGAGGAACAGGGCCAGGTTCGGCACCACCTGATCGATCTCGTCGACCCGGACCAGGATTTCTCGCTCGCCGAGTTTCGTGAGGCCTACGACGCCGTCATGGCCGACATCGCAGTGCGGGGCAAGCGGGCGCTGTTGGTCGGCGGAACCGGGCTGTACTTTCAGGTGTTGGTCGACCGGCTCGAGCTGCCCGATCGCTATCCCGAGATCCGGGCCCAGCTCGAGGCCGGTCGAGAAACGTCCGATATGTATCGACAGCTGTCTGAGTTCGATCCGTCGGCGGCCGAGAAGATGGAGCCCACAAACCGCAGGCGGATCGTGCGGGCGCTCGAGGTGTGTCTTGGCTCCGGTCGGCCGTTCTCGTCGTTCGGCCCCGGCATGACGGCGTTCCCCGACACCGAAATCGCGCTCTTCGGTCTGCGTATGGATCGCGAACTGCTCAATGCTCGAATCGCGCAGCGGTACGAACAGCAGATGGCGGCGGGGTTTCTCTCAGAAGTCACGGCGCTCGCCGGACCGGATCGATTGGGCGTCACGGCGTCCCAGGCGCTCGGGTACAAGGAGCTTCTCGCAGTTGTTCGTGGCGACGCGACGGTCGAGGATGCGCTGCAGAAAGCGGTGTTCCGGACCCGTCGGTTCGCTCGCCGTCAGGAGCGGTGGTTTCGCCGCGACCCCCGCATCCGTTGGATCGAGACATCCGGCGATGCCGAGGCGGGCGCGCTGGAGCTGCAACGCCTGAGCGGTACGGTGGAGGAATGAAAAAAGCGGGACAACCCACAGATGCACGACACACGGTTCTTCGACTTCTCGCCGTGCTGGCGGCGCTCGGGTTCTTGGCTGCTGCGTGCTCGTCTGACGACCTGGACGCGGCGACAGCCGGTACCGATGCTTCAGCCGGCGACAGCACCGGAGACGACGGGACCGCAGGTGGCGACGATGCCTCCGGGGACGATGCTTCCGGGGATGATGACTCGTCCGACGATGCGGATTCGGTCAACTTCGGCGGGGACAGCAACAGCGATTTTTGCCGGCAGGCCATCGCCTATGACGAATCCCGTCCGGCGAGCAGTCTCGACTTCAACGATCCCAAGTTCTTCGACGACAGTGCTGCCGCGCTCGCCGACATGGTCAGAAGTGCGCCCAACGAAATCCGTGACGATGTCGACACGATTCGGGTGATGACCGAACAATTCGCCGATGTGATCCGATCCGCGGACGGGAACGTGCTCAGCCCCGAATTCGCCGATGCGATGGACGACATCGACACCACCGAGGCCGACGCCGCAGGTGATCGAGTCACCCAATACCTCGAGCAGGTTTGTGGGTTGGAGGTCGACGACAGCGTCGATGTCACGATTCCGGGACTCGACATTGGTTCGTTGGAAGGTTTGTCCGATACCGAGGCCCAGGCGGCGGTGTTCCAACAGATGTTCGGCGTCGACGAAGAGTTGGCGGCATGTTTGGCCGAGGAGCTCGGCGACTTCGGCGAGTCCGCCGAGCTCGATCCGAACAGCGCGACCCAAGAAATCTGCGGCACCACGATGCTCGAGCTCATCACCGGAATCTCCCAGGGTTGAGAGCAACCTCGTCGCCGTCGACAAATTCGATGGCCAGCCGGCTGCAGCTGCGGAACACTTACGCCACCCTGCCGGTTGGAAGCATCACATGACCGAGCTTTCGCTCACCAAACACCACGGACTCGGCAACGACTTCTTGGTCGCGCTCGGACCAACATCTCCTGATGTGTGGCCCGACGGCAGGGCCGCGGCGTTGGCGTTATCGATGTGTGACCGTCAGACCGGCGTCGGTGCCGACGGACTGATCTTTGCCACTCCGCTGAACGACACCACCCAGCCACAATCCTGGGAGTTTCGCCTGTTCAACAGCGACGGCTCGGCCGCCGAGGTGTCGGGCAACGGATTGCGGTGCTTCGGCCAGGCGATCGCCATGGCCCAGGGAGTCGATCGGCTCGCCATCGCGGCCCACACGTTGGCCGGTGAGCGGCTGGTCGACGTTCGGCTCGACGACCGGGTTAAAGGGGTCGCCAGTGTCGAGATGGGCGAGGTTCGTCCCGGCGTCGACGTTCCCGCGGATTTCCTGCAACAGGTGGCCGAGGCCGGTGGTGTTTTGCCGGCGGACGCCAACGCCCGATGGTTCACCGGCGACGTGGGAAACCCCCACATCGTGTTTGTGGTGGCCGACCCCGAAGCCGTCGACCTGCCCTCCTTCGGGACCGCGGTCGAGAAGGTGCTGGGCGGTATCAACGTGCACGTCATCGCCGTCAGTGGTCCCGACACCATCACGATGCGAGTGTGGGAGCGTGGCGCCGGTATCACCCAGGCGTGCGGCAGCGGTGCTTCGGTCGTCGCGTTCGCAGCCCGCTCGCAAGGACTCGTGGGCGACCGCGTCGAGGTCCACATGCCCGGGGGAGCGGCCACGGTGACCCTCGAAGGTAACGCGGTGGTCCTCACCGGGTCCACGACATACGTCGGAAAGGTCACGGTGCCCTGTGGGTAACGAAGACGATCGCCCAGAACACGAGATCGACGAAGCCGAGCTCCCCGTTGCGGCTGTCGACATGGCCCCCGACGAGGATGAGCCCGACGACGATCTGGCCGCCGGCGACCAGACTGCGCCGGGCGAGAGCCACCGCGGCGCGTTCGGTGATTTCGGCGGCGAATCCGGCGGCCTCATCGAGCGGTCATTCCGTGAGCGCATCGTTCTCGTCGGCGTGACGCTCGACGGCGAAACCGACGCGGACACCGAGGCAGGGCTCGACGAACTTGCGCTGCTGGTCGATACCGCCGGCGCCGATCCGGTTGCCCGAATCGATCAACGGCGTCAACGTCCGGACCCCGCCACCTTCATCGGCAAGGGGAAGGTCGAGGAGGTCAAGTACATCAGCGAGGAGCTCGACTGCGACACGGTCGTGTTCGACAACGAGCTCAGCCCCGCCCAACAGTTCAATCTCGAAAAGATCCTCAAACGCACAGCCCTCGACCGCACGGCGGTCATCCTCGACATCTTTGCCCAGAATGCCAGTAGTCCCGAGGGCAAGGCGCAGGTCGAACTGGCGCAGCTGAAGTATCGTTTGCCGCGCTTGCGGGGCATGGGCAAGAAGCTCAGCCAGCAAGGCGGCGGCATCGGCACCCGCGGTCCCGGCGAGACCCAACTCGAGGTGGACCGTCGGCGATTGGTGCGGCGAATGCACAAGCTCGAGGAGCAACTGCGCAAGGTCAAGAAGAACCGCTCGACGCAATCCAAACAACGACGCCGGACGGCAAATCGCTCGGTGGCGTTGGTCGGCTATACCAACGCCGGAAAGTCGACGGTGCTCAACCGCTTCACCGATGCGGGTGTCCTGGTCGAGGATCGTTTGTTCGCCACGCTCGATGCCACCACTCGTCAGCTGCAACTGCCCGGCGGCGAGAAGGTCTTCGTCACCGACACGGTTGGGTTCGTTCGCAAACTTCCCCACCAATTGGTCGAGGCCTTCCGGTCGACCCTCGACGTGGTGATCGATGCCGACCTCTTGGTCCACATCGTCGATGGGTCGGGTCCCGATCCCGACGGCGACATGGCCGCGGTACGCGACGTCCTCATCGAGATCGGCGCCGGCGACGTGCCCGAGTTGGTGGTCTTCAACAAGCTCGACCAGAGCCCCGATGTTGCCGCCCGCGCCGCGCGTCGAGAAGGGTCCGTCGCCGTGTCGGCCCAGACCGGGGAAGGCGTCGACGACCTGCTCGCCGCCATCGGCGACCGGCTTCGTTCGATGACCGTGGTCACCGAACTGTTCGTTCCGTTCGAACGGGGCGATGTCATTGCGCAGGTGCATCGCGAGGGGCAAGTTCTGGTCGAGACCGCCGAGGACGCCGGCATGCGATTCCGTGCCCGCCTCGAGGACGATTCCGCCTCCCGACTCAAAGACTGGATCGTCGGCCAAGAGCCCGCTTCGGTCTGAAACTCGCCGGCGGTACGCGGTTCGCCGTGTGACCGATGGCGCATCGCCCTCAGCGGGGTAGTCCTTTGGCCGATTCGTAGCCTGTATTCACGGATATCGGTCCGTATTCACGGACATCAATGCCCCGGAGGCTCCCGTGCTCGTAAAACTTGGACGATGGTCTTTTCAGCGCCGCTGGTGGGCGGTCGGCCTGTGGGTGCTCAGCCTCATCACCGTGATGCTCGTGGCGCGGGCAGCGAACGGCACCTTTGAGGGCAATCCCTCGAGCCCCGAGTCGGACAGCAGTACCGGGTTCGACATCATCAAAGAGCAGTTTCCCGACTTTGGCAGCGGCTACACCGGAACCGTCGTCTTCCAGGCTGAACAAGGCGTTGACGATCCCGAGATCAAAGCGGCCATGACCGAGTTGTTCGAAGCGATCGACACGATGGAGGGACTCTCCACCATCAGTCCCTACGCCCCGCTGGGTGCCCGGCAGATCGCAACCGACGGCGAACTGGCCGGTCAGCTCGCCTTCGCCACGATCAACGTCGATCGCGACGTCGACCAGGAGATCACGGGTCCAATGGGCACGGAAATCTTGGAGCGGGCACCGCAGATCGATGGCCTGACCGTCGAGGTCGGCGGCGCGATTCTCGCCGAGTTCCACCCGCCTGAATCCGAGCTGATCGGCCTGGCGTTCGCCATCGTCGTGCTGATTCTGGCGTTCGGATCGGTTCTGGCCATGGGCCTGCCGATCGGTGTCGCCGTCATGGGTGTCGGCGTGGGGACCGGCATCATCACGCTGTTGTCCTCGTTCATGTCGATGCCGAGTTTCGCGACGGTGCTCGGTGCGATGATCGGTCTCGGCGTTGGTATCGACTACGCGCTGTTCATCGTGACCCGCTACCGCGAAGGGCTCCACGTTGGGCTCGACTCCGAGCAGGCCACGACCGTTGCTCTTGACACGTCGGGCCGCGCGGTCATCTTCGCCGGCCTCACCGTGGTGGTGTCGCTTCTGGGCATGTTGGTTATGGGCCTGCCGTTCGTGTCGGGTCTGGGAATCGCCGCGGCCAGCACGGTCCTGGTCACGATGCTGGCCTCGATCACGTTGCTGCCGGCGTTCCTCGGCTTCGCCGGCGAACGCATCGAACGCACCCGGGTCAAGGGTCTCGTGGCATCGGCGCTCACCGCCGGCGCCTTGCTGACCATCGGCCTCAACCTCGATCCGCGAATCGCCGCCGGTCTCGCCATCGCCGCGGTAGCCGTCGTTAGCTTGGGCTTCGCCGTGCCGGGCCTGAAGGCCGAGGTGCCCAGTCGCAAACAAAAGCCGCTCGACCAGACCCTCTGGTACCGCTGGAGTCGCGTCATCCAGCGTCGGCCTCTGGCCGCAGCTGCGATCGGCACGACGATCCTGCTCGTGCTCTCGATCCCGGTGTTGTCCTTGCGACTCGGCTTCTCCGACGAAGGTAACTTCAGCGAGGAAACCACCACCCGACGGGCGTACGACATGCTCGCCGAAGGCTTCGGCCCCGGTTTCAACGGACCGCTGATCCTGGCCACCGAAATCTCCGGCCCGCAGGATCTCGCAACCCTCAACGCCCTGTCCGCCACCATTGGTCAATTGGATCTCGTCGCCGAAGTCAGCCCACCGCTGCCGAACGATCTCACGAGCCCGACTGCGGCCATCATCCAGGTCGTGCCGACCGGCGGCCCGCAGGACGAATCGACCCAAGACCTGGTCACCGTGTTGCGCGACGACGTCATACCGGCCGCCGTTGCCGGAACCGACGTGACGCCGTTCGTCACCGGCTCGACGGCCGCCTCGATCGACTTCACCGAATACTTGTCGGCCCGTCTGTTGGTGTTCTTCGGCGTGGTCCTGGCGCTGTCGTTCTTCTTGTTGATGGCGGTGTTCCGATCGCTCCTGGTGCCGGTGAAGGCCGTCATCATGAACATGCTGTCGATCTCGGCCGCCTACGGGTTGGCGGTCGCCATCTTCCAGTGGGGTTGGGGAGCCAGCATCTTCGGTTTGGCCGGCGGCGCGCCGATCGAGCCCTTCATCCCCATGATGTTGTTCGCCATCGTGTTCGGCCTGTCGATGGACTACGAGGTCTTCCTTCTCTCCCGCATCAAGGAGGATTTCGACAAGACCGGCGACCCGGTCGAATCGGTGGCCAATGGACTCGCCGCGACCGCGCAGGTCATCACCGCGGCGGCCGCGATCATGGTCGTCGTCTTCGGCAGCTTCATGTTCGAGGACGATCGCATCATCAAGTTGTTCGGCTTCGGTCTCGCCAGCGCGGTGTTCCTCGATGCCACGCTCGTGCGCATGTTGTTGGTTCCCGCGACGATGGAACTGCTCGGCGCCCGAAACTGGTGGCTGCCGGCATGGCTCGACCGCATCCTGCCCAAGATCGACGTCGAAGGGCACGCAGTCGAGGCTGACGAGCCGGGTCCGCCCACCGCCGAACCCGAGCGTGAACTGGTCGACGCCTGACAAGGCTTTCGGCATCGGCGTGGTGCGTCTACGGTTGGCGCCATGGCACGAATCGATGTTCCCGATGGTGACGGCGAGGAGCTCATGCGTTTGTGGGGGGTCAACCCCGACATGGGCATGGCCGCCGCGACGTTCTCCATGAAGGCGTACGAGCACTCCAAGGTGGCGATTCGCGAACGTGAACTCGTGCGAATGCGCATCGCTCAGATCAACGACTGTCCCATTTGACTCGGTACACGCGCTTCGCAGTTGGCGGAGCAAGGACTATCCGAGGATGACTATGCCGAGGTGGCCGACTGGCAGACCTCCGAGCGGTTCAGCGATCGCGAGCGGGTCGCTATCGAATACGCCGACCTGTTCGGGCAGAACCACTTGGCGATGGACGATGACTTCTGGTCTCGGCTGCGGGCCGAATGGGCCGACGACGAGATCCTCGACCTGTCGGTGCTGATGGCCAGCTTCCTCGGCCTCGGCCGCCTCACCCAGGTGCTCGATCCCCACCTCAGCTGCCCCCTCGAAATCTAGGTTGCACCCGCCGGTAGGGTGACGCAATGCGTACCGATTTGTTGGCCGTTCGATGACCCAAGGCAGTGTGTCCAAGGGCTTGGTTCCGCCGCCGTATCCGTACGACCGTCTCAACGAGGTGAAGGCGGTGGCCGCGGCCTCGCACGGCGTCGCGATCGATCTGTCGATCGGCGCGCCGTTCGACCCTCCACCGACGGCCGTCGTCGAAGCGTTGTCCACGTCGAATCTCGAGCGTGGCTACCCGCCATCGATCGGTAGCGAGGCATTTCGCACTGCCGGCGCCCGCTGGTTGGACCGACGATTCGGCGTGGGGGTCGACCCAGGGACACAGCTCGGTGCGACGGTCGGGTCGAAGGAGTTCGTCGCCGGGCTCCCCAACTTCTTGCGGCTCCGTACCCCGGACCGCGACACGATCCTGTATCCAGCGGTCAGCTACCCGAGCTACGCCATGGGCGCGACGCTCGGCAGTTGCCGCGCGGTCGCGGTGCCCGTCGACGATCAGTGGCGGCTCGACCTGTCGGCCATCGACCCGAGTGATGCCGCTCGCGCGCTGTGCCTGTGGGTCAACAGCCCGGCGAATCCCGCCGGCGCGTTGGACGATCTCGAGGCGGTTGCCGCATGGGGACGTGCCAACGGCGTGCCGGTGTTCAGCGACGAGTGCTACATCGAATTCACGTGGTCCGGCCCCGGCCGATCGATTCTCGAGCACGGCACCGATGGCGTGGTCGCCGTCCACTCGCTGTCGAAACGGTCGAACTTCGCCGGTGGCCGTGCCGGGTTCTATGCCGGCGACACCGAACTGGTGCACTACCTGCAAGAGGTCCGAAAGCACGCCGGCATGATGGTTCCCGGGCCGGTGCAGGCCGCAGCCGTCGTGGCGTTCGACGACGACGCCCATGTCGACGGAATCCGCGAGCACTACCGCGAACGCCTCGAGGTCGGCGCCGAGATCTTCTCCCGGCTGGGAATCCCGTGCGAGCTGCCCAAGGGTGGCTTCTACCTGTGGGTGGCTGCTCCCGAAGGCGACGCGTGGGCATTGGCGCACCGGTTGGCCGAGACGGCCGGCATCGTGGTGAGCCCTGGCGAGTTCTACGGCGAAGCCGGTTCGGGACACGTCCGAGTCGCGGCAGTGCAACCCGTCGAGCAGCTGCGGATCGCGCTCCGTCGGGTTTCGTCCTGATGGCTGAACTGCAGGCACAGATCGAAACACTGTGGGAGCGACGAGACTCCCTCGATCCCGACGACACCGAGGTGACCAATGTCGTCTGGGCGGCGATTGAGTTGCTCGACAATGGCCAAGCCCGCGTGGCTGAGATCGTGGATGATGAGGTCGTCGTGCACCAGTGGCTGAAGTTCGCCATCCTGCTCACGTTCAAGCTCTCGAAGATGACCACGATCGAGCTTGGACCGTTCGAGTACGCCGACAAGATCCCGTTGAAGACCAACTATCAAGCCCGCGGCGTCCGTGTGGTTCCTGGCGCATCGGCGCGTTGGGGCTCGTATCAGGCGCCCGGCGTGGTGATGATGCCGAGCTACATCAACATCGGCGCCCATGTCGGCGAGAACTCGATGGTCGATACGTGGGCCACGATCGGCTCGTGCGCCCAGATCGGCAAGAACGTGCACGTTGCGGGCGGGGTTGGCATCGGGGGCGTGCTCGAACCAGCGGTCGCCAGCCCGGTGATGATCGAGGACGAGGTGTTCATCGGCAGCCGGGCGATGATCACCGAAGGCGCTCGGGTGGGGGAGGGGGCCGTCATCGGTTCGGGTCTCATCCTCAACGGTTCGATCCCGGTGATCGACGCCGAGACCGGCGAAGAGCTGAGCCGTGGCCACGTGCCGCCATGGACCGTGTGCATCATGGCGACACGACCGAAGGACCTTGGCGGCGGCACGTTCGGGCTCCCGTGTGCGTTGGTGATCAAGCACCTCACCCCCGGCGAGCGTCACGACAAAGGTGCGCTCAACGACGTGCTGCGCACCCACGGCGTCGCGCTCTAGGCTTTTTGTGTGACCGACACCGATCTCCTCGCCCTTACCGCTGCGCTGGTCGACATGCCTTCGGTCAGCTTCGAAGAGGCTGAACTGGCGACCTGGTTTGCAACCGAGTTCCGCAAGATCGACGGTCTCGACGTACACCGCGTCGGCGACAACGTGGTGGCGCGCACCCAACTCGGCCGCCCGTATCGGGTGATACTCGGCGGTCACAGCGACACGGTGCCGGTCAACGACAACGCCACCGCCCGAATCGACGGCGACACGCTGTGGGGGCTGGGATCGACCGACATGAAGGGCGGCCTGGCGGTGATGCTCGAGCTCGCCCGCACCGTGGCCGAGCCGGTGCACGATGTCACCTACGTCATCTATGCCCGCGAAGAAGTGGCGGTCGAACACAACGGCCTGCGCGAGCTGTTCGCCGAGGCGCCCGAGCTGTTGGTCGGCGATGTCGCCATCCTCGGCGAACCCACGTCCGGCGCCGTCGAAGCCGGGTGCCAAGGCACGATGCGCTGCATCGTCACGCTGACCGGGGCCCGAGCGCACACCGCACGAGCCTGGATGGGACGAAACGCGATCCACCGACTCGGGGCGCTGTTGACCGTCATCGACGCGTACGAGCCCCGCCGGCCCACCGTGGATGGCTGCACGTATCACGAGGGATTGCAGGCGGTGTTCGTCGACGGGGGAGTGGCCGGCAATGTGGTCCCCGACGAGGTCGAGTTGACCATCAACCATCGGTTCGCCCCCGATCGTTCCACCGACGACGCCGTGGCCCATGTGCGCCAGATCCTCGACCCGTTCCTCGAGGACGGCGACTCGTTCGAGGTCGTCGACCTGTCCCCGGCCGCTCGCCCGGGGCTCGACCATCCGACGATCGCCGGAATGATCGCGCGCAACAACCTCGAGGTGCGGGCCAAGCTCGGCTGGACCGACGTGGCGTTTTTCAGCGAGCGTGGCGTACCGGCCATCAACCTCGGTCCGGGCGACGCAACGATTGCCCACACCCAGGGCGAGTACCTCGAACGATGGACACTCGAAGCTTCCCACGCCGCACTGCTCGACCTGCTCACCACCCCGCTGTGATGATCGCGCCGCCCGTCGGCGTGTCATCTGCTTGACAGAAGCGCCGTCGCCGGGCTTGCTGCGCAGAAATCGGTGTCGCCTTACGTTGGTGTCATGATCGAACGAGGGCGAACAACGATGGCGAACACGACGACATGCCGACCCCGGACCGCGCGAAGCCGTGGCACCGCTCGAACAATCGGTGCCGCGCGAACCGTGGCCACGCTGGGTCTGGCCGCCGTGCTCGGCCTGAGTGCCTGCGGTGGATCCGCAGAAGACGCCGGCAACCGGGCGGCGGAGAACGCGGCGGAGGGCATTCTCGACGGACTCGGTGCCGAAGGCGTCGACATCGATGTGGAGAACAACAGCGCCGAGTTCGAGATCGACGGCGGCATCGGCGCCATGGGCGACGACCTCGATCGGCCGTCCTGGCTGGCGGACTGGGTGCAGCTGCCGGACGGCCTCAACATTCAGGCCGCCACCACCGACCCGACGTACGGCGAGTCGATCGTGTTCGGCGTCATCGACGGCGCCGACGTGGCGGCGATCACCGACGCGCAACGCTCGATGGTGACCGCGGCGGGCTTCGAGATCCTCGAGGATTCGGTTGAGGAGGGCCGGTTCGAGGCTCGCAACGCCAACGGTGAGCTGGTCATCATGGAGATCAGGGACCAAGGCAACGGCACCGCTCGGTACGGCCTCGACCTCTATGACACGAACTCCGACGAAGCGCAGCAGGCCATGATCGAGGCGAACGCCATTGTCGGGACGGGGACCTTCCGTGCGGTGGTTGGCGACGAGGTGTACGAATCGACCGGGTCGTGCGAGATCGAGGGCACGGTGGCCAGCTTCACGAGCGACTTCCACTCGTTGATCATCGACACCCGCTCGGACCCGAGTTACGTGACCGGCGCCGTCGTGGAATTGGACGGGGCAAACATGATCGGCTGGAGGCCGGTGGCGTCGGGCCCCGACGGTGCGACCCCGATCGCCACGATCCACGACGATGGGTTCGAGGTGCAGACGCCCGTCGGTGACGCTTCCTTCACCGGCGAGTTCGCGACCATGACCGCTGAAGTGCACTGCGCGGCCGAGTAGGGATCGGCAACAGAACGACAAAGGCGCCGCAGCACTTCGCTGCGGCGCCTCTGTTTTCTTGAAAGCCCCTACAAGAGCGGACGCAGTTTTAGAGCTTTCGCAGCACCGTGACAACTCGGCCGAAGATTGTGACGTCGTCGGGGCTGAAATGCATGGGTGAGAGCGCGGGATTGTGGGGGACGAGCACGATCTCGTGCTTTTCCTTGCGGTACGTCTTGACCGTGGCTTCCTCGCCCGGAATGCCTGCGACGACGATGTCGCCGTTTTCGGCGTAGGGCTGTGAGCGAGCCACGATGAAGTCACCGTCGAAGATGCCGGCCTCGATCATGGAATCGCCTCGGACGCGCAACATGAACAAGTCGCCATCGCCGGTGAGGTCGGCCGGGAGCGGCATCGTCTCTTCGATGTTTTCCTGCGCGAGCACGTCGGTGCCGGCCGCAACGTCGCCGACGAGCGGTACGTGGCGCACCGGACGACGATCGACAACGGCGCCCGACGCACGATCCCAATGCACCTCGATCGCCCGTGGCTTGTCGGGGTCGCGGCGCAGGTAGCCCAGCTTGGTGAGCGTCGACAGGTGGGAGTGCACGGTGGACGGCGAGGTGAGCCCGACGGCCTCGCCGATCTCGCGGACCGAGGGAGGGAACCCCCGATCGCGCATCTGCGAGTCGATGAACTCGAGAATCTGTTGTTGGCGTTCGGTCGGGGCTTCGGCCATGAGATTTTCTCCGTAAAGGGGGTTGCGGGCGAACAGGTGTTCGTGTTGACTGTATCTCGAACGAGTGTTCGTCGCACACATGTTCCCCGAACACGTGTTCCAAGTCAAGCATTGTCATCCAAGTCAGGCATTGTCAGTCGAAATCAAGGGTTTCGGGCCTTTTCCGAGACTGTCACACCCCCTAGAGAGAATGGTTCCATGGCTCCAACCCACACCTCCTCGCTCACCACCTTCTTCGGTGCTGCTCCGACCAACCCGATCCTTCCGACCACCCAGATGGCCCAGATAGCCCCGATAGCCCCGATAGCGCTGCCAACGGCAGCGGTGGCCGCAAT